>NZ_JBEXPJ010000276.1:0-6917 GCF_040611995.1 Lentzea sp. NPDC006480 | reverse complement strand
GGGGTGTCGGGGGCGATCCGGTGGTAGGTGTGGGCGAGGGCCTCGGAGATCGAGTCCGGTGTCGAGAAGACGTGCACCCGGTCCCACGTCCGCGCCGCCAACGCGTAGCCGGTCATGACGGCCATCTGGTCGTTGCCGAGGTCCCGCGCGTACTTCTCGGCCTCGGCGACCTCACGCGCGGCCGACTCGTGGTCGCCGAACCGGGCGTACTCGACCGCGAGCCGCCACCGCTGCTGGATGGCGTCGTCCTGCGACCGCAGCTCCAGTGCCACTTCAAGACCCTTGCGGTACAACGCGATCGCGGCCTCGTTGTCGCCCGTGTGCGAGATGAACGCGGCTTTCATGCCGAGTGTCATCGCCGCGCCCCAGCGGTCACCCACGGCCACGAACTGCTCGTACGCGCGGTCACGGGCCAGCTCGGCGCCGTCGAGATCACCGTTGTCGACCAGCATGAAGCTCAACGCCCAGTCCGCCGCCGCCCGCGCCCACGGGTCCTCGCTCGCGGCCGCCCGCGCGACCTCCTGGCGCGCCAGCTCGCGGTTCTGGCTGAGGAACGCCAGCATCGGCAACGCGATCGCGAGCGACGGGTACTTCTGGGTGGCGCCGGTGCGCACGCAGTCGTTGATCACCGTCGCGGCCTTGGCCGTGTCCGGCAGCCCGGGAATCGCGGCCATGATCAGCTGCATCGCGCGGAACGTGGCGGCCAGGTCCTCCGGCAGCGCGTCGCCGAGTGCCAGCACCTCGCGCACCGAGGACTCCGCGCGTTCGTTGTCGCCCTTGACCAGCCAGTACCAGAAGGTGCCGCTCAGCAGGTCCGCCGCCAGTCCGATCTCGCGGTCGTCGATCGCGCCGCGCAACGCCGCCACGATGTTGTCCTGCTCCGCCTCGTACATCGAGATCGCCTCGATCTGGCGGACGGTGCGGGTCAGCGGCTCCCACGTCTCGGTGAGATCCCGGTAGTGGCGGCGGAACCGGTCGAGGATCTCGCGCTTCTCACCGGACGCTTCGAGCTGCTCGTCCGCGTAGACCCGGATCGTCTCCAGCATCCGGTAGCGCGGCTCGCCTTCCAGCTCGAAAACATCCACAATGGACTTCTCGACCAACGACGTCAGGACGTACAGCGCGTCCTCGTGGCAGACCTGTTCGATCGCGGCGAGGTCCGCTCCGGCCGGGAACACCGACAGCCGGCGGGCGAGCTGAAGTTCCTCGGGAGTCAGCAGGTCCCAGCTCCACTCCACGACCGCTCTCAGCGTGCGCTGGCGGGGGAGTGCCGTGCGGCTGCCCGAGGTCAGCAACCGGAACCTGTCGTCGAGCCGCTGGGTGATCTGCCGGACCGTCATCGACCGCAGCCGCGCCGCCGCCAGCTCCAGCGCGAGCGGCATGCCGTCGAGCCTGCGGCAGATCTGCTTCACGTCGTCCACAGTGGACTCGTCGAGCTGGAAGCCCGGTTTCACCGCCGAAGCCCGGTCCAGGAACAGCCGCACCGCGCCGAACCCGGCGATGTCGGCCTGCCCGTTCGGCACCGAGAGCGGCCCGACCGGGCACAACGACTCGCCGTCGATCGCCAGCGGCTCCCGGCTGGTCGCGAGCACGCGCAGGTTCGGCACCCGCCGCAACAGGTCGCCGGCGAACTCCGCGGCCGCCGTGATCAGGTGCTCGCAGTTGTCCAGCACCAGCAACGACTCGCCCGCGCCGAGCACCTCCGCGATCCGCTCCATGCCCTCGGACCGCCGGCGCATCGGATCCCCGCCGAACGTCAGGTCGAACGCGCCGAGCACCGCACCCGCGAGGTCCTCCTGCGCCCGCACGCCGGCCAGCGCCGCGAACCACACGCGGCCCTTGGCGTGCAACGGATGCCGTGCCGCGGTCTCGGTGGCGAGCCTCGTCTTGCCCGCGCCGCCCGGCCCGACCAGCGTCACCAGCCGCGCGCTGTCGAGCTGGTCGTGGATCTGTGCGAGCTCCTCGTCGCGGCCGACGAAACTGGTGAGCCGCACCGGCAACCGGTCGACCGCGGTGCGCGGCTTGAGCTCACCGCGCAGCACCGCGAGGTGGACGTCCTGCAGCTCCTGCGACGGGTCGACGCCCAGCTCCTCGGCGAGCCTGCCGCGGACCTCCTCGTACACCCGCAGCGCGTCGGACTGCCTGCCCCGCGCGCACAACGCCCGCATCAGCAGCCCGGCCAGGCGTTCCCGCAGCGGGTGCTTCTCGTGCATCGCGGTCAGAGCGGCGACGTCGAGATCGCCGGTGCTGAAGCGCTCCTCCTCGGCGGACAGGCGGGCCTCGTCGAGCCGCACGGCCGCCGGTGCCGCGAACGGCGCTTCCCGCACATCGACGAGCGCCTCGCCACGCCACAACCGGAGCGCCTCGTCGAGCCTCCCGGCCGCGCGCAGCCGTTCGAACCGGAAGACGTCGACATCGTCCTGGGCGATCGCGAGCCGGTACCCGCCGGGCTCCAGCGTCACGTCCGGACAGACCTTGCGCAGCCGCGACACCAGCGACTGCAGCGCGTTCGACGCGTCGGCGGGCGGTTGGTCGCCCCACAGGTCGTCGATCAGCGTGGTGGTCGCGACCGGACGGCCGGGGTCGAGCGCGAGCCGGGCCAGGAGCATGCGGACGCGGGCACCACCGATGTCGATCGGTGTGCCGTCGTCGGCCTCGACCGTCGTCGGGCCCAGCAATGCCACGCGCACACGTCCAGCTTTCCAGATCACGAGCGGCGATCAGGCGAGAACGTCGAGTGCACGGCTGAGCGCGTCGGTGATAAGAGACTCCATGGCGGGGTCGCTGCTGCCACGCGGCACCCGTTCCACCAGCATGATCGAGTACAGGTACGCCTGGTAGGCGGCGAGCCGGACGCGAGCGGAGTCCGTGAACTCGAAGCCGTAGCTCGTCAGGAAGTCCCTGTCCGATTCGATCGATCCGAAGAGCGCCAACGACACGAACTCGGCCACCGGATCGCCCCAGAACGCCCGCTCGCCGTCCACGAACCCGGTCAGGCCGGTGTCGGTGAGGACGTTGCCGTCCCACAGGTCGAAGTGCACCAGTGCAGGCCGCTCGACCTCGTCGAACACCGACAGGTTCAGCGGTACGCAGGGCAGAACGACCCCGAAGCGCTGGGCGTCGGCCTTCACCGCATCGAACATCGCGACGAACGCCGAGGTCCACGTCGGGTGCAGGCCGAGCTGCGGGTAGCCGAAGCCGGGCCCGGTGACCTCGTGCAACGCCGCCACGGCCTGACCCAGCTGGCGGCGGACGAGCGGCCGGTCGACGTCGTCCCGGCCGAACAGAGGCCGGCCGGGCAGCCACGTCGTGAGCAGCGCGTCGCTGTTCACGAGCGCGCGGGAGAAGTCGGAGTGCACGACCTCCGGCACCGGCGCGACCGCGTGCCCCAGCCTGCAGAACATCGCCTCGGTGCGCATCAGATTGCGTTCGTAGGTGAGTCCTGGCTGGTCGGACGGCGCGACCTTGAGCACGAAGTCGCCCTCGGGCGACGTCACCCGGAACACGGAGTTGTACGTACCGCCACCCAGCGGGCGCACGGTGAACTCGGTCAGGTCCGCCTGGGCCAGAATCAGCTCCACCGTCACAACGGCAATGTAATGATCCAACGATGAACACGTACTGGGGGACCGCCGAGGCAGCCTGGCGGTGGGTACTGGATCAGGTCCACTACGACGACGTGGTGTGGATCCCGCCGTCGGTCGGTGAAGAGCTCAATCCCGATCACCGCGACGGCATGTACGACGGAGTCGGAGGCCTTGCCCACGTGCTGGCCGAGATCCGGCTGACCCGCGAGTGGACCGGCGAGGAACAACGCCTGGCGAACGCGATCACCGACCAGGTCCGCGCGAGCATCGGCACCACGGTCGACTACACGTTCTTCAGCGGACTGGGCAGTGCGATCGGCGTGCTGACCGCACTCGACGCTCCTGGCTCCGACGCCGCCGTCAACCGCCTGCTCGAACTGTCCACGCCGGACGGCTGGGCGCACGAGCACTTCAGCCCGCCGCGCTTCGTGGACGGCGCCAGGGGCCACGACCTGACGCTGGGCACCGCGGGCGTGCTGCTGGCCGCTGTGCACGCCCGGCGGCACGGCTTGGCAGGCGCGGACAGGCTGGCCGAGGTGGCCGCCGAGGTCCTGCTGGCCGAACGTGAAGAGACGCCGGCCGGCCTCAACTGGCGGATGGTGCCGGTGCGCATGGCCGTGGTGCAACGGGAGATCCCGAACTTCTCGCACGGCCTCTCCGGCATCGCGACCGCGCTCGCGCTGGCCGGTGCGGAGTTCGCCCGCCCGGATCTCGTCGAGGCGGCCACCGCGGGTGCCTCACACCTCGTGGCGATCTCCGACCAGAGCGACGGTGGGTTCCGGGCCCCGCTGCGCATTCCACCGCTGGAGGAGCTGGAGCCGTTCAGCTACGGCTGGTGCCACGGCCCGGCGGGCACGTCACTGCTGTGGCCCGCCCTTGAGCGCGCGGGCGTGCGGGAGGTGGCCGGTGCGCCGGTGATGGACTGGCACAGCCGGAGCCTGCACAGCATCCGCGTGTCCGGCCTGCCCGAACGGCGTCACCCCGGCTTCTGGGACAACGACGGACGCTGCTGCGGCACCGCGGGCGTCGGAGACCGGCTGCTCGACGCGGGCGAGCACACGGACTTCGCGCTCCACCTGGCAGATGTGCTGGTGGAACGGGCGATTCCGGACGGATCAGGCGTCTGCTGGCGGTTCATCGAGCACAAGAACGACGACCCGCTGCTGCCCGCCGGCATCGGCTGGATGCAGGGCGCGGCGGGCATCGCCGGGTTCCTGTTCCACGCCGGCCGCGTCGCTCAGGGCGACACGACCTCCGTGCCGCGCATGGACACCTGGTGGGCTCTACGCTGACCAGCCGAGTTCCGGCCCCAGCTTCGTCGCGATGTCGGTGAGGATCTGCACGTAGTCCTCGTGCTCGAAGCTGAACGGCAGCGCGAACGCCACCTCGTCGACCTCCTGGAAGGCGAGGTGCGCGTACAGCTGCTCGGCGATCTCCGCGGAGGTGCCGATCAGGTCGCGCGCGAACATGAACCGGCGCGGCCCGAACGGTGTCTTCGTGCGTTCCGTGCGCTGGTCCACGTAGTCCTGGTACTTCGCGCGCTGCTCGGGCGTCGCCGAATCGGTCGGGATCACCACGAGCCCCTGCGAGACGCGGTTGCCGCCGTGTGCCCGGAACGCCTTGATGAGCGACAGCTGGATCTCGGCGAAGTCCTCGGACTCCTCGGCCTGGACCACGTTGCTGCACAACAGGTTCAAGCCGTGCGAGCCCGCCCACCTCGCCGACCGGAGGCTGCCCGCGCCGTACCACATCCGCTCGCGCAGCCCGGCCGCGTGCGGCTGCACGCGGTCCGAGAACTGCTCGATGCCCCTGGTACCGCTGAACTCCGTGACCTTCTCGCCGCCCACGAAGTCCAGCAGCCGCTGCAACCGGTCGTAGCTGAAGTCCTCGACGTCCGCCGTCTGCGGGTACAGCGCGTGCTTGACGTCGTCGTAGTACATCGGCGGCCCGACGCTCACGCCCGGATTCAGCCGCCCGCCGGACAGGACGTCGACCGTCGCCAGGTCCTCCGCGAGACGCAGCGGATTCTCCCAGCCCAGCGGGATCACGGCGGTGCCGAGGCTGATCCGGCTGGTGCGCTGGGAGGCCGCGGCGAGGATCGCGACCGGCGAGGAGATGCCGAACTGCAGGTGCCGGTGCCGCACCCAGGCGCTGTCGAAGCCGAGTTGCTCGGCCAGTTCGATGATCTCCAGCGTGGACCGGTGACCCGCGCCGGGGTTGTGCTCGTCGAACAGCCCGATGGTGAGAAAACCCAGCTTCCGCAACGGCTCTGACTTCCGCGGCACGGCTCCTCCTCGATGTCTCCTCCCGAGCTTAGGTGACGTCTCAACTAGTTCCACATGCTGGAATCAGAGCGTCTGGAACGTGACCGCGAAGCTCGCCTTCCTGGCGTGCAGCCGGTACCGCGGCAGCACGCCCGGCCCGCACGACGCCGTGCCGAGGCCGTGCTGGGCGAGGTCGAGGTTCAGGTGGACGCGGTCGCGCGGCTGAAGGTCGTCGGCGTGTCGGGCCGCGTCCAGGTCCTCGCTGGTCCAGCGGCGGGCGGTGAAGTCGAACACCGGCTCGCCGCTGATTTGGACGCCGCCGAGCCGCAGCCACCGCGTGTCCACCCGGTTGCCGTTCTCCTGGGGGAAGACGTACGGCGTCTGCAGACCGTCCACAGTGGACTGGAATCGGCCGATGCGAACGGCTTGGCGGCTGTCCGGGTAGGCCTCGCCCGGACCGGCGCCGAACCACTCGACCGCGTCCACGTCTCCGGGGAGTGCCAAGCGGAGACCGAGACGGGGGAGAGTGCACGGCCAGCCGCCGTCGGGGGTGACGTTCAGCTGGAGCCTGAGCCGGTCGCCGTCGGCGGTCCAGTGGTAGTCGGCGAACATGCCGAAACCCCGGCTCGGCGGTGCCACACGGGTGCGGACGACCAAGGCGTTCTCCTGGACGTCGACCTCGATGACGCGGTGCTGCAGTCGGTGCAGGCCTGCTTCCCGCCACGCCCGTTCCTCGGGCTTGTCGGATCCCCGGTCGTTGTCGGTCGGAGCACGCCACAGGTCGAGGCGCGGGCCTTCGACGGCGTGATCGCCGAGCCTCGTGAGGAGTCCGGTGGCAGGGTCGAACTCGCCCGGTCCGAGCCAGAGCACGTCGCCGACGCCGACGAGCTCGACTCCGCTGATGGGGGAGACGGGCTCGGGCGCGGCGACGGCGATCTGCCCCCAGGCCACCACATGACCGGCCTCGGCCCAGCTGGTGGCGTCGGCCAGGACGGCACGAACCGTCAACCCCGGCTCTCCCACCGACAAACGGCGTCAGCCGCAGGGGACGATCGGGTTGCTGGAC
>NZ_JBEXPJ010000275.1:0-6949 GCF_040611995.1 Lentzea sp. NPDC006480 | reverse complement strand
GCGGAAACGCCACCACCGCCGCAACCGCAGGCCCGGCCGCCTCCAGCACCGAGACCTCGAACGCCGACACTCGGACAGGTGCCGGTTGGTGAGATCACCTCGAGCGAACATGGAAACCGAAAGCGAGGCAGAGAGACGGCAGCAACGCTGACGCGCCCGAAGGAGACATCACATGGCGGCCCAGCTCCCCGTTGATCGTCAACATCTCCCAGCTCTTCGGTCTCGACACCTGGATGGACCGTGAGTCTCCTGGGGTTGGCTTCGAGTGGTTCGCAGACCATGTGGTGGTCCACTGCGTGATCAAACGCTAGGCGTACCAAGCGATCGGATGTCGGTTCGCGGACAATCGGGTCGCAGTGGTATCCCGACAAGACGCGCATCGTCTACCGCAAGGACGACGGCCGGCGCCGTCCGGTGTCGAGCAGGTCACATTCATGTTCCGCAGGTACACGGTTCGACCCCGGAAGGCCTGGGACAAGATCCGTGGGAAGGCCCGAACCGAGTTCCTTTTCGCAGCGGCCTGGGGAAGCTGACCGAGATCAGTTACAAGGCTGTGTCCTGGTGGCCGCATCGACGCACGAGGTGGACCCTGAATGACCTGGCGGAGGACTGAACCCGGCCTTGTCGGCTGGCTGGCTGAACTACCTCACCGCGTTCTACCAGAGCGCAGCTATCCCGATCGTCAAGCGCGTCGACCGTCATCTGATGCGCTGGGCGACGGTGGAAACACCCTCAACGAAGTGAAGACCGAGGGAGAGCATGGTTGGAGGTGCCCGGCAGCGCTCACCCAACTGTTCGTGCACTGGACGATGCGCTACACGACCTGACACCCAAGCGTCACGATCCGGATAAGCCGAGAGGCTTACTGGAGGTTGCGGGGAGATAGATCCCGTCGCTACCCGGCAATGTGGGTCCTGTGGCCTAGCGGAAGAGATCACGAGGCTTAGAGAGTGTCTCACGTGGGTTGATCATGGCCTGTCATGATCTTGGTTGTGGTGGACGAGTTGTCGCGGCGGTTGGTGCCGGACGAGTTGTGAACGTTGACGGAGCCGTTGATCCCGAGGTCCGGCGCTCGTCCGCAGGTCGGCGGAACGGTCGGTGTGGATGAGCGTGCTTTGTTCACCGCGATCGTGTTCGTGCTGACCAGTCGGTGTGCATGGCGGATGTTGCCACCGTCGTTCGGAGTCACGGGTGCCGACCGCGCATCGCCGGTTCTCCGAGTGGACCAAGGCGAGATCGTGGAGGCGGCTGCAGTGCGCGGTACTCGACGAGCTGGGAAGCCAGGATCTGATTGATTGGTCGTGGGCGGTGGCCGACGGGGCATCCGTGCGAGCTCGAAAGGGGTCTCTGACCGGCCCGCACCCCCGTTGACCGGGGCAAATCTGGTTCGAAGATCCACGTTCTGTCCGACCGGGCAGGCATTCCGTTGTCCATGGCGATCTCGGCGGTCAACACCAACGACGCCGCTGCAGTTAAACCGCTGGTCCTGGCCATCCAGGCGATCAAAGTCCCGGCGTGGCTCGCGACGGCGACCGGCCAAGCTGCACGCGGACAAGGCCTACGACCAGCGTGAACTTCGTTCCTGGGGCCGTGACCGCGGCATCGCGGTCCGCATCGCACGCGAGGCGTTGAAACAAGCCAGAAACTCGGCCGGCACCGCTAGGTGATCGAACGAACGATCGCCTGGCTGTTCGACTACCGCCGCCTCGGCACTCGTTATGAACGTCACGCCCGTCACTTCAGCGCCTTCCTCGCCCTCGCAGCCGCCCTCACTTGCTACAAGAAAATCACCAAATCGCCCACATGAGACACGGTCTTAGCGCCTCGCCCGAACTCACGTACGAGCCGAGCGTGACGACTGTTGCCGAGCGGCATGCCCCGCAGCGGCCTTGACGGGAAATTAACGGGAAGTATCCAATGTAGATACCTTGTGTGACCAGGAAGCCGACAGTGATCGTGTGCACGTCAAGTTTCCCTAGAATTAACAAGACCTAGTCGCCGCAGATTGTTGCTTGGATATTTTTGGGTCGCTACTGGTTCCCATGAGGTCATTGCCTAGGTTATAATCCGACAGGATTGATCTGCTCCTCGTGCCCCGCCTGCCAGCGTCAACGGCGTCGCTTTGCGGATGCCGTATCCGTCAAGATCGGCATGGCACCGACCGGCGTCGTTCTCCCCGGAGGTTCCTGTCATGTCTAGCCCGCATTGCGGTTCCACAGTTGTCGCCGACAAACCCTCAGGCGCGTGGTCCGAATACTCTTCGGCACGAAGGCTGATCGCTTCGCAAGTCGTATCGGGGTCGGTGACAGTAGGCTACCTCGATCCCGGCACGTGGTCGGCTTGCTTCGGGCTGAGCTACCGCGACTTGCTGCTCGCCGACATGTCCGGCGCACGACGCATCACCGGCCCGGAACTGCGCGTCGTCGCGGGGTCTGGTGACATCCCGGCCGGGCGAAACCTGATCTGCCAACAGTTCCTCGCCACAGACACCGAATGGCTGTGGATGGTGGACTCCGACATGGGCTTCGCCCCCGACACCGTCGAACGGCTGGTCGGCACGGCTGAGCCGACGCGGCGTCCGGTGGTGGGCGCGTTGTGCTTCGGGCTCAAGCACAGTGAAAACGGCCCGTTTCACTCACAGCGTTACGACATCCAACCGACTCTGTACACCTACCACGGTGGCGGCTTGCGGAGCGTCGTGGACTACCCCCGAAACCGGGTGGTCCGGGTAGCGGCGACCGGCGCCGCGTGTCTGCTGATCCATCGCGGCGCACTGCAGGCTGTCCTCGATCGCCACGGTGCCGCCTGGTTCGACCCCATCACCAGCGAGGTTGGCATGTTCTCCGAAGACCTGTCGTTTTGCCTGCGGCTTGCTGAGATCGGCATCAAGCTGCACGTGCACACCGGAGTGAAGACCACCCACCACAAGCACGGCACGTATCTCGACGAGGAGGCCTACGACGCATGCCAACGACAGAAGGCCAGCGCGTAGAGCCCGACGCAGCGATCTCGCAGCGATCAAGAGCAGGTAGGTGGCTCTGTGCCGGATCAACTTTGCCGAGCAGTGGTGCTCAGACAGTGGGCACCACCCTGCTGGAGGGCGTCCGGCGGATTTCACCTTTGTTCGCCGAGGGCGGGCGAGTTGGTCGCATGGACGAGTTGGGGTGCCGACCTGGCGTCGTCGCTGTCCAGGTGGGTCGCCTTCCGTCAGGTGCTTTCCCGTGCCGTCTCGGCAGGATCGCACTTGTCGCCTGCGGTGGGAGCCCGCTCGTTCGCTTGGCGAAGGTGCCTCAGCCTCGCGTGTCCTCGGCCAGTTCGGCCGCGAAGGACGGTTCGTCCTCGTCGTAGTCAACACTTTCAACTACACCGCGGTCCGACAGGGTCCACGGTGCGAACACGTCAGCACGCTCGGTTCGGGTGGCCTCGTGCATCTTGATCTCGTGCATTGCAGTCACCTGTCTGAGGGGCGGGTACTTGGCGTTCGGTGCAGTGGTCAGATCAGGCCGGCCCGCATCGCGTAGGCAACGGCATGCGGGCGGTTGCGTAGTTTGAGCCTGCTCGTCACGCCGCTGATAACGTTCTTCATCGTCCGCTCCGAGTAGCAAAGCCGTTCGGCGATCTCCTCGGTGTTCAACCCGTCGGCCATGAGCCGCAGCACGTCGATTTCGCGTGGAGTGAGTCCGGACGCGTTGAGTCCGAGCGGGGCGAGCACCTCCCTGTGCAACCGTTCGACCTGCTTGATCAGCTCGCCTTGCAGCGAGTAGGGGAGTGCTCCAGCACCGGCGGCGGCCGCGCGGACGGCGACCACCAGCCGCTCACCTGTCGCGATCTGCCTGGGCACGATTGCCATCACCCGGCACTCGACCGCAGTGAGCAGTTCTTCGTCGGCGATCTCCTTGATCACCAGTACCACGGGTCGGGCGGTTTCCTTTGCCGCCCGTCTCATCGCAGTCACGAGATCGGAGCTGAGACGGTCGGTCGCGACCACCTCGACGTCCGCTTCGTCCTGTCGGTCGGGGTGTATCAAGGTGATAGACGGCTGGGACTGCAGGAAACTCGACAGACCCGCTTCGCTGACTGGATCAACGGCGCGCACCAGGACGCGAACATCCTTCACGGTTTCCTCCCGCGGTGACTTGACCAACACCTGGTCCAAGACTGCGGGAGGGTTCTCCACAGGTTCTAAACGCGTCGCTGCAGACCGCGTTCAGAGCGAAGAGGCCGGGTCGCGCTATGACTGCGGGACCCGTTCGCGCATCCACAGGATGCTTCCGAGGTCGCACAGGTCGAGGTAGTGCGCTGGCAGCGCCCCAGCCTTGACGTAGCCGTCAACGCAGTAGTCACATGTGCTCCACACAGCGATCTTGCGGCGCACTCGTGCCGTCACCTCGATGATCTCACGCTCGGGCGTCCCCTCGTGGTAACCGAGCAGGTAGATCCGTCCGATGGGCAGACCCGTCGCGTTGTCCACCCGGCATCCCGACCGGACCGTGTGGATGGACTCCTCGATCGCGCAGGCACGAACTGTCGCGTCGTCGAGGAGTCGTTCGGCGAGGTGGACGGAGAAGTAGGAAGGTGCCTCAATGCGGATGTTGTCGTGCCGCGTGGACATCGACCCGGTTATGAGCGGTGCGAGCATCTCGAAGTCCGAGGATGTCAACGTTGTCGTGCCGTCGATCGCCGTGATGAGGAGTTCCAGCGCGCAGGCCGGGGTTTGTCCCGCATCGAGCAGGTCTTGGCAACGAGCGAAACTGCCCGACGGCAGGTCACAGGACAACCTGCTGAGCAACTCGCGGACCATTCGCAGCGTCCCTTCGTCAGGACCTGTAGTTTCCATGGAAGTCCTTTCGTAAGTACGCCCATCAAGCAGACTAGCCCTCGCGCAGCACCCGGTGGCTTTGGAGACACGCGATGACCCTCCTTGCCCTGCAAGGAGAGGTAGAAAGTGCAGCGGCGATCCGGTCGTGCGGTTTACCTGGGTTCTTCACATCCGCGACTGATCGTGGGGACTTCATCAAATTCGCAGTCGCCGTAGCAGTGCCGGTGGCGGCCTCCGAGTACGGCTATGCGAATCCGAGGAAGGCTGAGGTGATGTCGAGCGCAGCCAGTTGTGCCGAGGCCACGGAGGGTTCGTCCGGGCCCAGCGGCTGGCGGCGCGGCTTGGAATGAGCAACGAGAAGTGCTTGCAACTGAGCGTGGTCAATCGCAGGTGGCTCGACGAACGCGGACTGACCGAATGGATCGAGGCCGAGCAGGGCTCCTAGACGATGAAGGTCAGTCGCAGCAAGCAGTCGTTGCGGGTGCATGAGTACGACATGGCGAACGCGGAGTCGGCCTGCGTCACGCAGCGGAAGGTGCGTTGCCTGAGGGGACAACGGCGTGTGCTCTGTGGACTGGCAGTGGCACCCTTGCCGCTGATGGTCGGTGAGAGGGATGAACGCCCCGTCCGCCTTCTCGGACTACTGCGGTTTGAACTTGTCCCCAGGAAGTCGAACGAGATGTGGTCATGGTGATCTTGTCATCAGGACTGCTTGCATTACACGCTGCGCTTTCGCTGGTGTTGTCGGTCCGTACCGCCCCGGCCGCCGCCGCGCATGGTCTGCTGGCAAGGGTGGGTGGTCGGGATGGCTGAACGCCCGCACGTACCCTCCGTCAACGACCGTGTCGTATCTTCTCTGGCGCCACACACACCGTCGTCGCGGTTCCGGCGCAACGATCCGGCTATTGTCGGCGGTCGGACGGACCACCGTGGTGGCATTTCCCTAGCTGCTCGGCGTGGAGAACTTCGAGCTGGTCGGCGCCCTCCAGCGCCGAAGATCGCGCTCGGCCTGCTGGACGCGCTGCCAGCGCCAGTGCTGGAGGCCACGAAGACCTGGGAACGGGCACTTAATCGAGGTTGAGACTGGGCTGCCGTGGGACGTCGAGGCCGATGCGGCCCTGCGGCTGCGGTAGGAGCCGGCGGTGAGCTCGCTGGCCTTGCGGCAGAGCGTGAACGCTGCCGAGCTGGCCGCTGGCGGGGCGCCGACGAGCTTCTGCACGGTCGAGCGGATGCTGTGTCGCCAGGTTGTCCCGCGCCATCGGCGGGGCCGCCATGAGCCCGCGGCAGCCGCCGTCTGTCGGTCTGCCCGGCCTGCACCGACCGGCACATGGTCGACGCCTACCGCCTCATGCACGCGGGGTGGCTAGCGGCGGCAAAGGCGTTCCCGCAGATGTCTCCGAGGGGCCACGCGTATTCGCAACGCTCACCGCGCCGTCCTTCGGACCAGTCCGCAACCGCCCAACCATCACAACTAGCAGGTCGGACCTGTTCGGGCTGTGGGGAACGGCACCACGACGACGATCCTCGCATCGGCGGCGCCGTCGACCCGGCACCTACGACTACACGGCACCTACGACTACACGGCACCTACGACTACACAGGCCCGGTGCTGGCAGGCACACGCGGGCAAGCTGTGGCGGCGGTTCACTATCGCCCTGCGCCGCAAGCTCGCTGCCACGGCCGGTCTGAAAGTCTTCGAGTTCAAAAACCACGCTCGGCTGTCGTACGCCAGGGCTGCCGAATATCAGCGGCTGGGCGTGGTCCACTTCCACGCCGTCGTCCGGGTTGACGGATCGGACGGACCTCACGACCCCACCCCGGCATGGGCCACGGCCGAACTGCTCGGCGATTGCATCAAGTCCGCAGCTCGCCCAGTCGGAATCGACACCACGTGGCTGGACGGCTCGACGCTGTGTTCTTTGTGAGGCGAACTGGTTGACACCAAGGGGAATCCGCAGCTCCCAGGTCGAGGACGAGTCCGGGACATCATCACTGAGGCCGACTAGCTGGCTATGTCGCCAATACGCCACCAGGGCACAGGCACCAAGGACACCGCAGACCGGCCGATCCGCCCCGGCTGGACATCGACGTCCTGCACATCTCCGAGCACCCCGGCGGACGATGCAGTCC
>NZ_JBEXPJ010000274.1:0-6998 GCF_040611995.1 Lentzea sp. NPDC006480 | reverse complement strand
AGAGACGAATCTCTACCCGCTTCTCCGGAGTACGCCGCCAGGGACTCGAACCCCGGACCCGCTGATTAAGAGTCCTCGGGTGAGCCTTGACGGCGGTGTCGGGTGGTGTTGGCGAATGCCGTTTCCGCACCTCATGTACAGGATCCGGGAGCCTCGCTTGCTGGCCAGTGTCAGTCGGTGTCGTTGCAGGTCAGGGATCTCGGGCCCGTTTCGGGCTCGCAATCGGGGATCCTGCAGGACGTGTCGCGGGCGGTCACCGTGATCATCGCAACGATCGTCGGTTTGATGTCTTGCGGCAAGCTGCCTAGAGATTGTGGTGTGAGCAGCTGTGGTTCGGCGCGGCGGACCTGTAAGGAAGTGACACTTCCTTGTGACTCTGCTGATTGATGACGTGCCGTTCGAACCAGCCGACCGCGTGATCCTCGACCTTGATGCATCAGGATGGATTGCGACCTTGGTGCAGCTAGTGGTCGCTCTGTGGCAGTGTCGGAGTTCTGAGGACTATTACCACTTCCAGCAGGATTTGCTCCGCGCCGGGCCCACCTCTCCGGTACAAGGCGACGATTCAGTCGACCTCGGCTGGCGGTGGGTGTATGTCCTCCTCGCCTGCTTCAGGGCCCGCCGAGGGCTGGATCGTTGCCCTGATGACCGAGGCCAGGCGTTGTCGATTCGATTCCGGCCTGAGGTCCGAGCGGAAGTCCGGCCAGACGGTCAACGCGAGGTTGTAGTCTCGGTAGAGCGCGCGGAGCCGGACACGGCCGATCGCGGAGCGGTGCTCGTTGGTCGGGTACATGTCGTGCAACTGGTAAAGGTCGCGAACGCGGGAGTCTGTCTGCTTGTCGGTCACCTGCAGCACCTCGTAGGCGCAGCGCTTCTGTCCCCAGTTCAGGAAGTTCTTTGCGACCATCACCGCGTCACCCGGCCGCTCGCGCACCGACAGCATGAACCGGGCGAGGTAGGTGACCTTGGTCGGTGTCCCGCGGTAGTTTCGGAGCGTTCGCTCGGCCTCGTTAGGGTTTCCGTTGCGCAGCCAGGCGGTCGCCGTCGAACAGGCAGCCGGGAGGAAGGTCTCGGCGAGGTCTGCGAGCAGCGCACGGCACTCGTCGAAGGCCAGCCGGGTGCGGAGCAGGTCTGCGAGCTCGACCCGTGCGCTTCTCTCGTGGCTGACCGGCTCGAGCACGCTCTCAGCGAAACCCAGGTGGCCCATGGCAATCAGCTCGTGGGCCAGTTTGACGGCTGTCACGGGGTCGGTCAGGTCCATGGCGAGTAGGTTCGCGATGGACCTGACCAGGGTCTGATCGGCGTGGGCTGCCAGGAATCCCTCCGCTCTCAGTTTGTCGTCCACCTTAAACGCGATCCCGGAGAGACCGATGGCGGCGTCGGTGGTGCCGTGGACCAGTCCGCCGAGCAACCGCTCCGCGGTGGCGAGATCCGCAATCTCGGAGCAGAGCTCGACAGCCTGCATCGTCATTGCCCGCTGGGTCGGCAGCGTTCTGGTGAGTAGGTCGAACACACGATCTGTCTCACCGTTGATCGTCAGGCATTCCAGCAACCGGGCGAGGATTCGCGGTTCGGGAGAGTCCATGCCGGACAGGAGTTCCACGGCCCTCTTGCGGTTTCCATAGAACCAGGCGAGGTTCACGGCGCGTTCGAGGCCGTCGTGGCGTTTGCGGTCGAGACGGCTCGCGAGGTCGCGCACTGCGTCGCTTTTCGGCAGTTCCGCGAGCAGGGTGAGACCTGCCTCGTACAGGTCGTGGGCATCGCAGATCTTCCTGAACCGTCCGATCGGGTGGGGATTATCCAGATGGGGCAGCAGGATCCGAAGCGCCAGGTCTGGTTGACCGGTGAGGGCCAGCAGATCGGCGGTGCGCATGAGGACGTTGAGGTCGGGTTCAGCCACCATCTCCAAGGTCGCCAGCGCGTCAGCGGGCGGACCCACCTTCTGCTGCACGCGGGAGATTTGGATGGCGATGTCTGGATCGGTTCGTGCCTGGTCGAGGTGCGCGACAGCGAGTTCGAGTGCCGCCTCGTGATCTCCATCGCGCAGCTTCATCCAGGCCAGTTCCAGCGCGGCGGCGGGCAGCGTGCCGGAGAAGTGCGCGAGCAGCGCTGCGGCGCTCGCGCGGTCGCCGGTGGCGGCGAACTGCTTGGCCGCATTGACGACCGCGTGGCTTCTTTCGGCTGGACTCGACCACTCCGCAGCAGGCACCAGCGTCTGCACGACGTCCTCGTACGCTGCCTCGGTCATGTACTCGTGCGCTTGAGCGATCACCGGCCCGGGCGCCGGCCGGACGACCTTGAACTTCTTGTTCGCCCTCTTCCGCGCGCGTTCCGACTGCGGCACACCGCTCAACTCGGACATCACGGTGGTGTAAGCGGAATCCGAGTTGTGGACGCGTGCAACGATCTTGTTCGCTGCGGATCTCACTCGATCGTTGCCGAGGTGAGGCTTGAGGGTGGTGGCGGCCCCGACGAGGTCGCCGCGGCCCACCTGGAAGCCGTGTGCCAGCAACGCTGCTTCTGGCCACACACGAGCGGGACGAACCAGCACCTCTTCGGCGTCGTCGTGCCGGTCGGTGCGCAGCAGCAGTCTGGCCAGTTCCAGGGTGGCGTTGGCCTCCTTGCCCGCCCATGGTCGCAACACGGCTTCCGCTCCAGCGTCGTCACCGTCCTCCTGCAGGAGAGAAGCAAGCCTGATGGCGGCCTGCGGCACGTGGACGGCCCTGCGTAGAACTTCCTGTGCGTCTGCCCGCCTGCCGCCTTCTAGGAGCACGCTCGCGAGCCGCATCGGAACCTGCGGACCGAGCGCGATTCCGGCCCTGAGCACGTCCAATCTCTCGTCGAACCTGCGCTGGTTCTCCAGGTTCTTGGCCAGCGCCAACGTGATCTGCTCGTGGTTCGAGGCGTATCGGCGGAGACGGCTTTCGGCTTGACGCGGAAACAGGTCGGTCAAGGTGGTGAGCCAGCGCCCGACCGCCATCGGGTCACCGACCACGGTCCCCGCTTCCAGCGCCGCGACCGCCGCTTGATCCGGTGCCGCCTGGGCGCATGCGAAGCGCACGCAGGCCGTCCAGGCCGAGTGCGCGGTGAGCACGGCACGAACGCGATCGTTCCTACTCAGGATCAAGGTTTGGGCCTCGGCTCCACGAATGTGCAGCACCAGGTACAGCGCACATGCGACGTCGTGATCCGAGGCACGGCCCTTGGCCAGGCGTTTGCATGCGGCGGGGACCGCCGACTCATCGGGATCACCCAGGCACGCGGTCAGGAGAACCCCGAGATCTCCGCCGCCCAACTCCGCGGCCGGGGCATGGCGCCGGATGTCACGGAGTCCAGACACCAGGCCCGTCGTCTTGTTGACCACCTCGATGGGTGAGGTTGCCGCCGCGCGGGCGCACTGCCACAGGGCCGCCACGACCACGTCGTTCTGCAGGTCCCGCATCGATTGGGCGCGGAACCAGTGGAGCAGCAGGAACAGGTGCGGCCGTATCTCGACGGACCAGTTCCAATCGTGCTGTACCCCCTCCGCCGAGAGCGCGACCGTCATGATCCTTCCGAGTGACGTAAGCACCTCCTTCTGCTCACGACGATGTGCCACGTCCTCCCTGGTCACCTTCTGGACCATCCGGTGGATCTCTACGGTGCGCTCGGTCATCTCCACCAGGGAGAACTGGCTGAGCGCCCGAAGCGCGTTCTGCAGTTGCCACTTGTCGGTTTGGAGTGCCTCGGCGGCCGACGGACCGTGGGACATCTCGTGAGGGACACCTACGGGGCTCAGGAAACTGAGACGCTCGAGCATGCGTGGCGCCAAATTCGACACCGCTGCGGCGGCCTGGAACGAACGCTGCCAGGTGCTGGCGATGGCACCCTGGTAGAACGCCGACGGCTTCGTGTTCAGCAAGTCCCTGGCTGGCAGATTCTCTAGCGTTTCCAGGTACTCGTCGAATGGCATCGACATCTCGCGCACGTAGGCGACGGCGTGGGACAGGGCGAGGGGCAGCCCTCCCACGGCAGACGCGAGTCGGCGCGCACCGTCCAGTTCGTCCCTGCTGGTGGCCTTGAGCAGGTATTCGACGCATTCGTTCAGCTCGAGCGCCTTCACGGGGAGTGAAGGGAACTCTTTCAAGCCCTGGAACCGGGATGTGATCAGCACGCTTCCGTTGCCGTGTCGCGGGTAGACGTTGACGAAGTCCGTGTCCTGCTCGACGTTGTCCAGCACGAGCAACCACGGCCGCGCCTCGGAGGCCAGCCGTTCACTGGTCAATGCGACGAGGTCGTCACCCTCGCCGCCGACCACGCCGAGCCGCCTGCCCAGCGCCACGAACTGCTCTCGCAGGGTGACCGTGTCGTGCGCCGGTAACCAGGCGATGATCCCGAAGTGTTCTGACGCCCTCCGGCAGAACTCGGCCGCGAGCTGCGTCTTGCCGATCCCGCCAAGCCCCAGCACGGCAAGGATTCGCACTTCGGCAACCGGTCCGGGAACCAGTCGGTCGGACAGGTCGGAAAGCAGCTTCTCTCTGCCGCTGAAGTGGTCGACGACCCGGTGCACGTTGAACAACAGCGGTGGAGCGTTGTCCGCCTTCATCGATGTGGCGTGCGACGACGGTCGGGCTTCCTGGTCGTACAGGCGCTTCCATTCTCCGAGGTCGAACAGGTCGGCGGGGAGATCGAACTTGATCGACTTTCCGTGCTCGCGGCACGCGACCACGAAGGCCTCGATGGTGGCCCATCTGGACAGCCGCTTGCTTTCGAGCAAGTCATGCGACGTGGAGGTCGGCAGCTGCCGAGCGGTAAGTGACGCCCGTGTCTTCAACACCTCGTGGCTGGGGCTGCCCACCGCCTGGTACAGCTCGTGTAACCGGGCACGCGTGGTCGGCATAGGGTCCGCAGCCGTCATCAAGGCCCTCCTCTTAGCAGTGGCTGCGGTCGCACGCGCATCCGATTTCCGATCCGTCCGATTGACGAAATCGGACGGCCGGATGCCGAAGGTCGATCTCGACATCAGCCACCGAGTGGAGGCCCAACATGCCGATTCGTACGTCCGGTCGCACCATCAACAAGGCAATCGCCGCAACCGTCGCTGTCGTAACAACCTCGTCCTGCGTGCCCGGTGCCGGGCAGTTCTCAGCCGGAGGAGCGGTTGTGATCCTCGCCGTGTTCGCGACGATCGCGCTCGTCGCCGCCCTGTCCACGCGCCGGTCCCGCCGCTCGGCCGCATTCCGGGTTCTTGAACTGCTGTTGCGCGCGGGACGCTGCCGGCATGACCAGGGAACGCGGCGCGACGAACTCGTGTCGAGATCCCCCCTCGGGAAGCAGGGCCCTCGCAAGAAGATCGGCAAGCGCAAGAGGCACGCAGGCGGCTGACAGCCTGCTCCACCGCGAAGCAGCCGGGCCAACCTGTCCAGGGTCTGGCCCGGCTTCCTCACATTCAGATCTCACAGCAAGCAAATCACGCGGAGACGGAGACCGCGCCCCCCGCTCACTCCTTGGGTTCTAGGAGTCGTCGCAACACCCCAGTTCAGGGGTTGCGATGGACTTCGAGATTCGAGATCGGTCGATCAATCAGGGCCGTCGTCGTCTGACGCGCGAGCGCGAGGCCTATCTTGCGCTCGTGCGTCAGGGCGTGAGCAGTCGGGAAGCATGCAAGATCGTCGGGATCAACGTCCGGACCGGCAAACGCTGGCGCAACGGCAGTAACCCGACGAGTGGCAGGACAGGGGCGCCGCCGATCACCTCGGCGGCATCTTCTGTTGTGCGGGGTTGATCGCCGACCACTCCGACGGGGTCAGGCCCGAACAGGTGTTGATCGCGATTGAGACCGATCGCGGCCCGTGGGTGACGGCACTCGTCGCGGCCGGGTACCGGGTGTTCGCGGTGAACCTGCGTCAGACCGGCCGGTTTCGCGAGCGGTTCGTCTTGTCGGGTGCTAAGAGCGACGCCGCCGACGCGCACACGTTGGCCAACATCGTACGCACCGATTCCCACCAGCTACGCCCGGTTGCCGGCGACAGCGACCTGTCCGAGGCGATCAATCTGCTCGCCCGCGTCCGCCAGACGCGGATCTGGGACCGGCAACGCCAAGTCGCACGCCTGCGGGCATAACTCAGGAACTTCTACCCAGCCGCACTAGCCGCGTTCGGTGAAGATCTCGCCGCTCCTGACGTGCTCGACCTGCTGAAGCGCGCCCCGGACCCAGATGCCGCGGTCAAGGTCACGCGGGAGCAGATCGTCGCAGCGCTCCAGCGTGCAGGCAGGCGAAAGATCGACGAGCGAGCGGAGGCGATTCGCTCGGCTCTGAACTCCAAGCATCTCCGCGTGCCCATGGCTTTGCAACGGGCGTACGCCGTGACGGTGAAGTCGTCGGTGGCAGTGATCGCCGCGGTCATTGCGGAGGTCACCGCTCTCGAGAACGAGATGGTCAAGCGCCTGCGCAAGCACGCGGATGCGGAGATCTACCTGTCTCAGCCAGGTATGGGCGAGACCTTGAGCGCCAGGGCACTCGGCGAGTTCGGGGACGACCGCACCCGGTACGCCAGCCCGAAGGCCCGCAAGAACTACGCCGGAACCAGCCCTGTCACCGTCGCCTCCGGCCGCAAGACCACCGTCAATTGCCGATATGTACGCAACACCAGACTGGTCGACTCGCTCATGCGCCAAGCGATGAGCGCGCTGAGCACCTCACCAGGCGCACGGGCCTACTACGACCGCCAACGCGCCCGCGGCGTGCCACACAACGCCGCCCTGCGCCACCTCGCCAACCGTCTCGTCGGCATCCTCGACGGCTGCCTCGCCAGCCGCACCACCTACAACGAGGCCACCGCGTGGGCGCACCACCTCGCTGCGGCGTGACCCCTTAATCCCAGGGATGTCCTCGGGCTCGCAAACCATGATCCACAACGTGGGAACGGAGAATGAAGATGAGCACTCGAAATGCAAAAAAGCAGGTAGAGACGAATCTCTACCCGCTTCTCCGGAGTACGCCGCCAGGGACTCGAACC
>NZ_JBEXPJ010000273.1:0-7232 GCF_040611995.1 Lentzea sp. NPDC006480 | reverse complement strand
TGTGGGCCCGCAGCCTGGCTGCGGGCCATTTCAGGTTGTGCGCGAACGCAAGCGGGGCCCTGCGTTCCCCGGAGAGGAAACGCAGGGCCCCGCCAGAGCGAGCCGGGTTAGTCGGGCTGGATCCAGGCGAACTGGATGCGCTGCTGACCGTGCTTGCGGGTCACCATGGTGCCCCGGCCAGGAGGCTGCGGCGACGGCTTGAGGTTGCCGACGATGTTGCCCTCCTCCTTCGAACCGGAACCCACGAAGATCGGCGCCGAGATCTCCTTCAGCTTGCCCATCACCGGGTCGAACATCGCGCGGGACGCACCACCCATGCGGCGGGCCAGGATGATGTGCAGACCGACGTCCTTCGCCTGCGGGATGAACTCCGCCAGCGGCTGCAGCGGGTTCGCAGCGCCCTGCGGAGCCACCAGGTCGTAGTCGTCCACGATGATGAACACCTCGGGGCCGGTCCACCAGGAGCGGTTCCTGAGCTGGTCCTGCGTGACGTCCGGGCCGGGCATGCGCTTGGTCAGCGAGCCGCGGACCTCCTGCACGTTCTGCGTGAGCTGCGTGGCCGAGACCGCGTAGCTGAGCAGGTGGTCGGTGTCGATGAAGCCGAGCAACGTGCGGCGGAAGTCCGCGAGCAGGATCAGCGCCTCGGACGAGGTGTAGCTGGTCATGATGCCGCGGATGATCGTGCGCAACATGTTCGTCTTGCCCGACTCGCCGTCGGCCAGCGCGAAGTAGTGCGGGTCCGCGTCGAAGTCCATGTAGACCGGCGCGAGCTCGTCCTCGTTGACACCGACCGGGACCAGGTGGCCGCGGTTCGGGTTGTGCTGCTGGACCTGCGCCATGAACTGCGAGTAGTCCAGCAGGTCGGGCAGCATCCGGACCTGCGGGGCCCGCGGGCCCTGCCAGGCCTGGTTGAGCTTGGCGCTGAGGTCCTGGACACCCGCCGAGATGGTGGTCGGGTCCTGGGCGGTGTCGATGCGCGGCAGACCGGTGAGGAAGTGCAGCTTGTCACCGGTGAGACCGCGGCCGGGACGACCGGGCGGCACGTTGACCGCGACCTTGCGGTCGATCTCGGACTCGCTCGGGTCACCGAGCCGGAGCTCGAACCGCGTGCCCAGGAGGTCCTTCATCGCGGGACGGATCTCCGCCCACCGGTTGGCGGCGACGATCACGTGCACGCCGTACGACAGACCCTGCGCCGCCAGCGCCTGGACCTGCGGTTCGACCATCTCGAACTCCTGGCGGAAGTTCATCCAGCCGTCCACGATCAGGAACGCGTCACCGAAGTTGTCGTCCTTGATCTCACCGCGGCGCTTGCGGTTGCGGAACTCGACCATCGAGTCGATGCGCTGGTCGCGCCACCGCAGCTCGCGCTCGGTGATCAACGTCTGCAGCTCGGCCACCATGCGGCGGACCTTGTCGACGTCGAGACGGCCGGCGAAGCCACCGACGTGCGGCATGTCCTCCATCGACGCGAGCGTGCCACCACCGAGGTCGATGCAGTAGAACTGCGCCTCCTCCGGGGTGTGCGTCAGCGACATCGACGCGATCATGGTCCTGAGCAGCGTCGACTTGCCCGACTGCGGCCCACCGACGACCGCACCGTGGCCGGCCGCACCGGAGAAGTCCGCCCACAGCAGGTCGCGGCGCTGCTCGAACGGCTTGTCGACCACGCCGACCGGGATCTGCAGCACGCCGTTCGCCGGGTAGCCGGGCGAGGTCAGACCGCGGTCCGGCGTCACGTCGAGCGGCGGCAGGATCGTGTCCATCGTCGGCGGCTCGTTCAGCGGCGGCAGCCAGACCTCGTGCGCGGGCGGGCCCTGGCCGACGAGGCGGTCGACGATGAGCTCGAGCTGGGTCGGCTCGTTCGCGTCTTCCTTGACCGGCGCGGCCTCGGCCTTGACCGGCTCGAGCGGCCGCTCCGGCTCCTTCGGGATCTCGATGAAGTCCGGCACGAAGAACCGCGGGCGCTTGTCGCTGCGCACGGCCACCGACTCACCGGCGGACTGCATGCCCGACGGTCGGTAGGTGCCCGAGACGTAGAGCGCCTTGAACCTGGTCAGCGGCATGCCCTGCACGCTCAGGTAACCCGAGCCCGGGATCGGCGGCAGCTCGTACGCGTCCGGCACACCGATCGCCGCGCGCGACTCGGCCGCGTTGAACGTCTTCAGACCGATCCGGTACGAGAGGAACGTGTCCAGACCGCGCAGCTTGCCCTCTTCCAGTCGCTGCGACGCGAGGAGCATGTGCATCTGCAGCGACCGGCCGACACGACCGATCTGGAGGAAGATGTCGATGAAGTCCGGCTTCGCCGTCAGCATCTCGGAGAACTCGTCGATGCAGATGAAGAGCGCGGGCAGCGGGTCGAGCTGGGCGCCGTTCTCGCGGGCCTTCTCGTAGTCCCAGACGTTCTTGTAGTTGCCCTTCGCCAGTACTTCCTGCCGGCGCGACACCTCACCGGCGATGGCGTCCTTCATGCGGTCGACCAGGGTGAGGTCGCCGGCCAGGTTGGTGATCGTCGCGGCGACGTGCGGTGCCTTGTCCAGACCGAGGAACGTCGCACCACCCTTGAAGTCGACGAGGATCATGTTGAGCGCCGTCGACGAGTGCGAGGCCAGCAGGCCCAGCACCAGGGTGCGGAGGAACTCCGACTTACCGGAACCGGTCGCGCCGATGCACAGGCCGTGCGGGCCCATGCCGTCCTCGGCCGCTTCCTTGATGTCGAGCTCGACCTGCTGGCCGTGCTCGCCGATGCCGAACGGGATGCGGTAGCGGTCGCGCTTGGGCCGGGGGCGCCACGCCTGCTGCACGTCGAACGTGATCGGGTCGCCCGGGATGCCCATGAACTCGAGGATCGGCGGGTTGTTGGTCATCGCCAACGGGTCCTCGCCCGAGTCGCCACCGGCTTCACCGGCGGCGCCCATGCGGTACGGCGAGAGCCTGCGGGCCAGCGCCTCGGACTCCGCGACGGACAGCCGGTCCGGCGCGCCGAACCACTCGACACCGCTCGCGGAACGGGCACCGAGCTGGTTGTTCTCGACGACCAGGCGCAGACCGCGCCGCGCCGTCAGGTTGCCCAGGCACTCGGACAGGTCCAGCAGCGTGACGCCGACCAGACCCTCCTCGAGGATGATCATCTCTTCGCGGCTGATGTCGCCGTCGTCGATGACGATCACGATGTGCGGCTGGTCGGGCGGCGGCGGGGCGTTGCGGGTGAACCGCTGCCGGTCGCGCAGGTTCTCGTCCAGCATCGCCTCGATCTCGGCGAGCGAGTTCGCCATCATGCGGCGCTGGCCGATGCCGTCGATGTCGGTGGGGTGCTGCGCGTGCGGCAGCCACTTCACCCACTCCCACAGCTGCTTCGTGCGGCCCGCGCTGACGACCGCGATCAGCAGGTCGTCCGGGGCGTGGAAGGTGACGAGCTGGGCGATGAGGGCGCGCGCGAGGTCGCGGCGGTCCTCCATCTCGCCGAGCAGGCCGACCGCGGCGAAACCGCGCAGTGCGATGGAGATCGGCAGGTCGGGCACGAGCGAATGGGCGCGCACGAACCGGCGCAGGGCCAGCGTCGCGATCGGCTCGAGCTCCTCGACGGGACCGGTCTGCGGCGGCACCAGGCGGGTGGCGAGGCGCTGTGAGCCCCGGCCGGCGCGCAGGTGGCAGAAGTCCGGGTCGTTCTGACGGCGTTCCCACATGCGGCGGGTGGTGGCGAGCGACCACAGCATCTGCGGGTCCGGGTGCACCCACTCGCGTTCGGCGCGCTGTTCGTCTGCTGCCTCGCGGGCGCGGTCGCGCATCTGGCCGAGGTACCGCAGGTAGTCCTTGCGGTCCTCGTTCATCTCGGCCTTCTTCTGGCCTTTGCCAGAACCCATGCCGCCCGCCATCATGCCGATGGTCGAGATCATCATCATGCCCGGCATGATCATCGCCGCCGGCTGCTTCGGCGTCAGCACGAGCATCATGCCCATCATGCCGACGGAAGCGACGATCATCACGACCGGCATCGCCTTCATCATGATGTTGCCGGGGATGATCCGCGGGACCTCGGGTGGCGGTTCGAGGTGGACCTCACCGCCCGGAGGCCGGGGAGCAGCAAGGCGTGCCGTTCGCTTGAACTGCAGCGTGCTCAACTGACAGGCACCTCTTCGACTCTCGTTACGCCACCAGTAGCAACCGACACTATTGCGCATCTGAACGAGCCGCGAAGGTGGGTCGAGAAAAAACCCAGTCGAACGTGTTCTGCGAACCACACGTACAGAAGCCGCCGGTGCGGCCATACTAGGGCCGCCCGGCGAGCGTCCGAGTGGACCAATAGGGTCGGGCCGTTGATTTGTAAGTGCTGATCTGACTTAGGGGGCCCTGGTGGCGACCGGTACGACGGTGTTCAGCCGTGTCACGGTGGTGGCACCTCGAACGCGTATCGACGTCGCGCTGCCTGCCGACGTGGCGGTGGCCGATCTCCTGCCGATGCTGCTGGACATGGCGAGAGAGGCCACTCCGGACGGTGGTGTCCGGCACGGCGGCTGGTGCCTCGCGAAGCTCGGCGACAGCCCGCTCGACCCGGCGCGCACGCTCGCGTCGCTCGGCGTGGTCGACGGCGAGCTGCTGCAGTTGCGGCGCCGCAACGAGAATCCGCCGCCGCCGCTGTACGACGACGTGGTCGACGCGATCGCGGAGTCCGATCCGGATTCGTTCCGGCCGTGGACCAAGGAAACCGCGCAGAAGTTCGGGCACCTCGCGGGCGCGCTCGCGTTGATCGGTTCCGCGGTGGCCTTGTTCCTGTCCGGCCCGGTGACCGTCGCGGGCAAGGGCAGCGGACTCGCCGCCGCCATCGCCGCGGGTGTCGCCGCCGTCGCCGCACTGGCGACCGGCGCGACGATCGCGCGTGCGTACAAGGCAGCGTCGACCGGTGTGCTGATCGCCGCGTGCGGTTCGCTGCCGATGGCGTTCGTGGCCGGCTTCCACGCCGTGCCCGGTGTCGGGTTCAGCCCGAAGATGCTGCTGGCGTCCGCGCTGATGATGATCTTCGCGTGGGGCGGCATCCTGCTGATCGGCCAGGGCATCACGGTGTTCATCGCCGCGGCGACCGGCGGCACGCTCGTGGCGCTCGCGTTCCTCGTCGCGACGTTCGTCGACCACCCGCTCGCCGGGGTGGCCGCCGCGACCGGTGCCGTGGCGCTCGCCGCGCTGTCGATGCTGCCTAGGCTCACGCTGCAGCTGGCCAAGATCCCGCCGCCGGTCGTGCCGACGAACGCGGAGGACCTCAAGGAGGACACCGGTTTCCCGGAGTTCGCGGTCATCGAGCGTCGCACCGCGGTCGCGCACGAGTACCTGACCGGCATGATCATCGGTACCGGTGTGGTGGCCGCGCTCGCCGCGATCGTCGCCGCGGGTGCCAACACGATCTGGGGCCCGATCTACGGCGTCGTCGTCGCGATCGTGCTGATGATGCGCGGCCGTGCGTACGCGAACGGCGCGCAGGCCGTGGCACTGCTGTCGACCGGCATGTTCGCCAGCGCGGGCATCCTGATCGGCTGGCTGGCCTCCGCCACCGAGCTCAACCGCATCGTCTTCGTGTTCGGCACGCTGCTGCTGCTCGGCGCGGGCGCGCTCGTGCTCGGTGTCGTGTTCCCCGGCCAGAAGTTCTCGCCGCCGTTGCGCCGCACCGTCGACGTCATCGAGGCCGTCCTCATCGCCGCGGTGGTGCCGCTGGCGCTCGCGGTGATGGACCTGTACTCGGTGTTCCGGGGCCTGATCGGGCCATCATGAGGACGGGTATGAGGCGCACCGCGGCGGCAGCGACCGCCGGACTGCTGCTGCTGACGGGGGCCGTGCCGCACGCCTCCGCTCAGCCGTCGTCGTCATCGTCGGCCGCGGTGAAGCCGAACTCGGTTCCGCCGGATCTGCCGCCGAACGCCAAGCCGCCGACGGACGACGGCAAGCCGGACGTGGCGTACACCCGCACCAACAAGGGCTGCGTCGAGTCCGACACCAAGAGCGAACTGATCAAGCAGAAGCCCTGGGGCCAGGTCCACCTGAACCTGGAACAGGCGCACCGGTTCGCCACGGGCAAGGGCGTCAAGATCGCGATCATCGACACCGGCGTCGACCCGCGCAACCCGCGCTTCGGCGACCGCGTCAAGCCCGGCGGCGAGTACGTCTTCGGGGACAAGAACGGCCTCGACGACTGCGACGGCCACGGCACCGAGGTCGCGGGTGTCGCCGCGGCGGCCAAGACCGAGGGAGACTTCGTCGGCGCCGCACCGGAGGCGACGATCCTCGCCATCCGCCAGACCAGCGACAGGTTCGAGTTCAAGAGCCAGACCGAGAACCGCCAGTCGGCCGGCAAGGTGAGCACCCTGGCCAAGGCGATCGTCCGCGCGGCCGACCAGGGTGCCGACGTCATCAACATCTCGCTGACGAACTGCGGCACTCCCAAGGGTTTCAGCGCGGACGACCAGAGTCTGCAGGCCGCGATCAGGTACGCGGTGGACGTCAAGGACGTCGTGATCGTGACGGCGGCGGGCAACCTCAGCGACCAGGGCACCGGCTGTCCCAAGCAGAACGACAACCTGGACCCGGCCAACGTGAACTCGATCTCGTCGCCGGCCTGGTTCGCCGACGACGTGCTGTCCGTGGCGTCGATCGCCCGTTCCGGCGCGGTTTCGTCGTTCAGCGTCTGGGGTCCGTGGGTCAGCATCGCCGCGCCGGGTGAGGAGATCATCTCCGTCGACCCCAAGGGCACCGGCCTGACGAACGCCAACGTGACCGCGCAGGGCACGACCGACATCAAGGGCACCAGCTTCGCCTCGCCGTACGTGGCGGGCATCACCGCGCTGGTGCGCCAGCGGTTCCCGGACCTGACCGCGCGCCAGGTGATGAGCCGCCTGAAGGCCACGGCACTGAACCCCGGCAACGTGTCCGGAAAGGACAACAAGGTCGGCTTCGGCATGATCAACCCGGTGGCCGCGCTGACCGCGGTGCTGCCGGCCGAGGCCAAGGGGTTCCAGCAGCCGGAGCCGAAGGAGATGAACACGTCCGTCACGCCGCCGCCCGGCATCGACTGGCCGCCGATCATCGTGGCGCTGTCGGGCATCGGGCTCGGTGGTGCGCTGCTGATGCTGACGCTGTTCGTGCGCAACTCCGTGAACCGCAGGCGCAAAGACGCCGGGACCACAACGCGAACGAGTCAAGGCTGAACGAATACCTTGACTCACGCCACCGGCCGCGTTCGAGGC
>NZ_JBEXPJ010000272.1:0-7281 GCF_040611995.1 Lentzea sp. NPDC006480 | reverse complement strand
CGAACTCCCACCCAAACATCTCCACCATCACCCGCCCTATGACAACATGACCACCAAACACAACCCACCATGCCCATCCACCCCCAACACCATGCACATCCACCCCCAACCCCAGATTCGGGGGGACCGTAAAACATTCGGCTCTGTCGATGATTGCGTGATCAACCGACTGGGCTCGGATCCGGGCACGCGGCGACGGTTTGTGATCATGTTCGGTGTGTGATCGTCAGTGGTTGGACGTGCTCCTGCCGCACCTGGCGGGTGTGGTCGTCGAGCGGATCGAGCAGACCGCATCAGGTGTGCTGATGTGGGCGCGTGTCACGGCGGAGGACTGTGCCTGCCCGTCCTGCGGCAGCCGATCCCGGCGGGTCCACAGCCGCTATGACCGTGGACTGGCCAACGTCGCGATGGCCGGTCAGCCGGTGATGCCGCGATTGCACGTGCGCCGGCTCTTCTGCGGTAACACCGGTTGTCCGGTGGCGACGTTCGCCGAGCAGGTCGGCGAGCTGACCGTCAGGCATGCCCGCCGGACCTCGTTGTGCCGCACAGTGCTGGAGCACATCGGGCTGGCGCTGGCCGGCCGGGCCGGGTCGCGCCTGGCCGCCGAACTAGGGTTGTGGCGAGCCGGTGAACGCTGCTGGGCTGGTGCACGCGCTGCCCGATCCCGAGATCGGGAGCGTGACGGTGCTCGGTGTCGACGACTTCGCGATCGCGCGCGAACGCACGTACGCGACCGTGCTGATCGACGCGGTCACTCATCGCCGTATCGACCTGCTACCGGACCGCAAGTCCTCCACCTTGGCGGCGTGGCTGCGTGAGCATCCCGGGGTGGAGGTGGTGTCCAGGGATGGCTCGGCCGCCTACGCCGAGGCGATCCGCCAGGCCGCCCCGCAGGCGGTGCAGGCCAGCGACCGGTGGTATCTGTGGCACAACTTGGCCTGCGCGATGAAGAAGACCGTCGTAGCCCACTCCGCGTGCTGGAACACCACTCCCAGCCCGGAAAGATCGGCACTGACCTCTCGCACGCGAGAGGTCAGTGCCGTGCACGACCTGCTTGCCGTGGGTGTCGGGCTGTTGGAGTGCGCGCGGCGGCTGGGCGCTGAACACGGTCAAACGCTACGCCCGCGCCGGGCGCGTCGGCGATCTGCTGCGCCCGCCGCGCTACGGCGCCTGTCTGGTCGACGCACACCGTGACCTGGTCCGGCAGCGCTTGGCGGAGAAGGTCCCGGTCACCGGATTCTGACCGAGATCCGCGAGCACGGCTACACCGGTAGCGGCAACCCCCTCATCCACTACATCAACCAAGGCCGCGCCGATCCCGAGCGCGTCGTGCCCGCACCACGCCAGCTCGTCTCCTGGCTGATGAGCCCTCCCGCCGACCTTGCCGACCACGCTCACCGCCACCTCGACGAGCTGATCGCCGCCTGCCCGGAGATGACCATTCTCGCCACTCGGGTGCCCGAGTTCGCCGCCATCCTCACCAGGCGCCGCAGCCAGGACCTTCCCAGCTGGATCGTCACGACCCGCGCGGACGCGCTGCCCGGCTCCGAGTCCTACCTCAACAGACTGGACAAAGATCGCGACCCGGTCGCGGGCCTGACCGTGCCCCACAGCAACAGCCCCACCGAAGACGTCAACACGAAGATCAAGCTGCTCAAGCAGGCCATCGCCGCCGAGAAGCGCACCTCGGCCGACGGGTGTTCTGGGGTGGTCGGCCCGGCCGCCTCCCGCTGGAACTGGGCCGCCGCGGATCGCATGTCCAAAGCCTGGCCCAACGCATGGTGTGCCTAACCCATGCAGGCTTCCAGCTCAACCGGGTATAGATCTATTTCTCCGCCGTGCAACGCAAAGCACTGACACCCGACGACGTCCGCGACCTCGACGACGTGACCGAACGACTTCTGTCCTTTCAGGACCGATACAACCACGCAGCCCAGTCCATCGACTAGACTTTCACCCGCGACGACCTCAAACAGTTCCTGACCTGCCCCAGCCGTCACGATCACCACGCACCCCCCACCACTCGCGGCTTGACCCTGACGAACCAACGTACGCGACCACTAGTTGCCTGCTCCGGTTGTACTATTGGTTGCCTGCTTGGGTCGCACATTGGGTTCGGTCGGCTGGAGCTGGTGACCGGCATCCAAGTGAACGGTGACGCTCCCGGGCAGACCCGACTTCGATTGGTTGGCACTTCTGGGTATCGGTTGGAGGTGAAGCGCCGTGGCCGGTGCTGCCGCTCGAGAGTTGCGGATCGGACTGCTGGGCGAAGTCGAGGCCCGCGTGGGAGACCTACAGATCGTCCTTGGTCCTCCTCGGCAACGGGCGGTGCTGGCGATCCTTGCGATGCGGGCGAATCAGGCAGTGTCGCGTGGTGAGCTGATCGACGGGGTGTGGGGCGATGCGGTTCCGCCGACGGTGGAGGGCAGCGTGCACACCTACATTCACGGCTTGCGACGGGCACTGTCTGTAGCGGGTCGTGACCTGCTTACGCGGACCGGGACGGGTTATCACCTCGTGCTGGTTCCCGGCGAGCTGGATCTGGCTGTGGTGGAGTCGCAGGTTCGCCATGCGCGTGCGGTGGCGGCTTCCGGAGAGCATTCGGTCGCGGCTGATCTTTTCGGAGAGTGTCTCGCAATGTGGCGAGGCGTACCGCTGAGCGGGGTTCCAGGCCCGTTTGCCGACACAGAGCGTGTTCGGTTGACGAACCTGCGTTATGAGCTTGTCGAGGAGCGAGCTGATCTGATGCTGGCGGCCGGCAGGCATCGGGACGTGCTCGCGGGCCTTGACGATGCCATCAAGGCGGAACCGTATCGGGAGCGGATGCGCGCGCAGCTCATGCTGGCGCTGTATCGGAGCGGGCGGCGGGCGGAGGCTCTGGCCGAGTTCGACGCGGTCCGCCGACTGCTTGCCGACGAGCTCGGGCTCGAACCCGGTAGTGCACTCACCGACCTGCAGCTGCGGATGCTGCGTTCGGATCCCGAACTCGATCCGGCGACCGAGCCGTGGTCCGGATCGCGCGCGTCGATTCCCTCTCAACTACCTCACGAAGTGCCGGATTTCGTGGGGCGGGTCGGCGAAATGACGCAGTTGTCGCAATGGCGCAGTGCGACGGAATCGGGCAATCCGGCGCTGCTCATCTCGGCGATCGACGGGGCCGGAGGTATCGGTAAGACATCCCTTGCGGTGCGGTTCGCGCGGCATGTGGTGGATAGCTATCCGGATGGGCAGCTATATCTGGATTTGCGTGGTTTTGATCCGAATCGGCCGCCCATGACGGCGTTCGATGCACTTGGCCAGTTGCTCGGGGCGCTCGGGAGTACGAGTTTTCCGTCAGAACCCGATGCGCTGGTCTCGACGTACCGAAGCCTGCTGTCCGGTAGGCGGTTCCTGATACTGCTGGACAATGCAGCGTCCACGGAGCAGGTTCGGGATTTGCTTCCGGGAGAGTCGAACAACTTGGTTCTCATCACCAGCCGCAACCGGCTGAGTGGTCTGGTTGCCCGCGACGGGGCACGCCGCCTCACTTTGGGTTTGTTGTCGAGCGCGGAAGCCGTGGAGTTGCTGCGCCGGGTGGTCGGGCCTGAGCGGATCGATGCCGAGCCGGAGGAAGCGGCCACACTGGCTCGGTTGTGTGGTTATCTTCCGCTGGCTTTGAGGATCGCCGCCGAGAAGGTCTCGTCGATGCCGAATTCGAGCCTGGGTGAGCTCGTCGCGAATCTGATTGACGAGCAGAGCCGTCTGGACGTTTTCGGCGTCGATGACGACGAGATGTCGTCGGTTCGGGGCGTTTTTTCGTGGTCGTATCGCTCGCTGGATCCGGCGCTAGCCCGGACTTTCCGTCTTCTTGGTTTGGTGCGTGGCCCGGACATCGGGGTTGCCGCGGCAGCCGCGCTGGTCGACAGGCCCGCCCACGACGTGGAAGATCTCCTCAAGACGTTGAGCGAGCAGCATTTGCTCGAAACTAACGCGGACCGCTTTAGTTTCCACGACCTCGTCAACGTGTACGCCGGCGAACTGGTGGCCCGGGAGGAAACGTCGCAGGAGCGCACAAACGCGATACACAGGCTGATGGACTGGTATCTGCAGAGCATGAGATTGACTGAGCTCTGCATCGATCCCGGTTACCCGCTCTTTGCCCTGAACACGAAAGGAATGCGGCGTGAACTGCCGAACGCCGATGCTCGCGAATCGGCCGACGCCTGGTTTAAGATCGAAGCGCCGAATGTCTTGGCGCTGACGCAGTACCTCGCGGATTTGGGCGAGCGCCACGCCGCTTGGCAGCTAGCCTGGTTCTTGTACGACCACTACTACTCGACGGGCCTGCTCACCGAGTGGATCGCAGTATTGAACATTGGACTTTCCTCCAGTCGGTATTCGGGTGACCCAAATGCAGAGATGCGATCGTTGATGGCCCTCGGTATTGCATACTCCCGACTCGGCCAGAATGAAATCGCCGCCGACCACCTGGAGCGCAGCCTCATCCTTGCCCGCAAGATAAATGACACCGAGTTTCTCCTTGTAACCCTTGCAAATCTTGGGTCAACGCTTCGCGAGATGAAGCAGCATGATCGAGGGATACTGTGCGCACAGGAAGCTTTAAATTTGGCGATAAACGGGACGGGCACCAATTACCACAAGGCCGGGGCTCTTGATTCACTAGTCGATTTGTACGTCGACTCTGGGCAGCTGGAGCACGCTCTCAGATATGGCGAAATTGGCCTCGAAGTCGCTCGAGCGAGTAAGGTGGGTGTCGTTGAGGCCAATATTCTCGTGAACTTGGGTCATACCTACCGTGATCTTGGTGCAGTCGCGGAGGCTGTGCGGGAGTACGAGGCAGCGCTGGACCTGTGCAAGACGCTAGGTGACCGCTATCACGAGGCTTTGGCGCTGCTGGGAATCGCCGAGCTACACCGCCGGAAGGCGCGCTACGACGAGGCCCGGGAACAGGCGCAACTTGCGTTGGGCATCTTCCTCTTCATCGGTCTCGATGGCGACGAAGCCGGCATCGCCCGCGACTTCCTTGCCTCCCTCGGTCCGGACGCCGTTTCCAACGCCAAGTTACCGGCATCCGAGCTGTGAGTGGTGGCAAGTGCTCTGGTCATGTCCGACTTGGACTGTCCATGGATGCGGGCGCGATCAGATCGGTGAGCACACCGTGGTTGGCGGCAATGGCGAGGTCGAATTCGGTGTAGATGGCCTGACAGCAGGTACTGTGATGACGCCGAGCGTTGCGTCCTGTCCACCGACTTCCAACCGACTCCGCACCGACCCACCACTAAGTCAGGGCCGATGCAGCCCACCGGTGGTCACCGGGCGATTCCAGCGCGAGGGCAGGCAGCACCCCGACCCCGCACTCCGCGAACAACACGGACCACCAGGCGATGCTGGCTGCACGGCTGACGCCACGCGACTTCTGGATCATCCGGATGCTGCACAAACACCGCGTGCTCACCGCGAACCAAATCACCACTCTCGCTTCCCGTCGTCCCGGTCCCGGCAGATGCGCCTACGGAGCTCACCTGAGGCTCATTGGAATCACGTCAATGCAACGCGTTCGCAAGCGGGGGGACGGAGGGCTGCTAAATTGTGGGAGCCCAATCAATCCCTTCACCAATCTTTGCGGGAGTATTCAGAATGGCACAGAAGGTTCTCGTCCAGCTCATCGACGACCTGGACGGCTCTACGACTGACGACATCGAGACTGTGCAGTTCGGACTCGACGGCGTGACCTACGAGATCGACCTCAGCGCAGGAAACGCGGGCCGGCTGCGCGATCGCCTCGGCGACTTCGTCACCAAGGCTCGCAGGACCGGAAGTCGCGCCAAGCGCGGTGCCGCTACCCGGACGATCGTCGGTGAGGCGCGCAGCAAGGAGCAGACCAGGGCAATCCGCGAATGGGCACGCAGGCAAGGTCACGAGCTGGCCGACCGAGGCCGGATCCCCGCCAGCATCATCGACGAGTTCGAGAACGCTCACCGGTGATCGCGATTGACCGCCGCACCAGGCCCGGAATCACCCACTCCGATCACGTCGAACCGAGAGTTCTAGTCGTACCGTTCAGATTCGTCTGGGTTGAGCGTCCTGAGCTTGGGCACGCCACGACGCGTTAGAGCTACAAGAACCTCGTGGACGGGAGATGTCTTAGTCAATGTCGTTGCCCCCCGGCCTGCGAGTGCAACCTGTGCCGGGTAATCGGGGTGGGGGCAAGTCAGTGCTGACCGAGATGCTCGCGGCGTGGTTGCCGGCGGACGACTTTCGCTGTGATGCGGATCGAGCTGCGCGGCACGCCGGTGGGACGCGGCGCTGATGGGCACAACCGCCGCTGGTTGATCAGCTTCCCGTCCAGGCCGTCAAGACCAGTCGAGTCGGGTCCTCGATGTGCTCCACGGGGAAATCATCTCGGTCATCGGTGTCGCCGCCATGATCGGGAGTTACACCGCTCGTTCCAGTCCCTACCTGACCAGCTGGTGTTTCGCGCCTGGGCGGCGCCCCATTATCAACGCACCAACTCCACTCCTGCTTAGACTGTGTCTCATGTGGACGATTTGGCGAGTTTCTTGTAGCAGGTGAGGGTGGCTGCAAGGGTGAGGAAGGCGCTGAAGTGACGAGCGTGGCGTTCGTAACGGGTGCTGAGGCGGCGGTAGCCGAACAGCCAGGCGATCGTTCGTTCGATCACCCAGCGGTGCCGGCCGAGTTTCTGGCTGGTCTTGACGCCTTTGCGTGCGATGCGGACCGCGATGCCGCGGTCACGGACCCAGGAACGAAGTTCGGGCTGGTCGTAGGCCTTGTCCGCGTGCAGCTTGGCCGGTCGGCGCCGCCGCAGACCACGCCGGGACTTGATCGCAGGGATGGCCAGAAACAGCGGCTTGAGTTGCCGCGGCGTCGTTAGTGTTGGCCGCCGAGATCGCCACGGACAACGGCTTGCCGGCCCTGCCGGACAGAACGTGAATCTTCGAACCAGATTTGCCCCGGTCAACCGGGTTCGGGCCGGTCAGAGACCCCCTTTTCGCGCTCGCACGGACGCCCCGTCGACCACCGCCCGCGACCAGTCAATCAGCGTGCGGGTTTGAACGCGGGTTTGCGATTCAGCGCGGATCTGAAACCCGCAAACTCGCACGCTCAGCTCCCGCAGTCACCTCACCAAGCCCGGACCAGGCACGCGCACGCCCTACTACCCCGCGCGGGGTAGTATGCTCAGCAAGGACATCGACGAGCACTTCGAGGCGTCGCTGGAGTTCCACGCGCGGACGCTGGACGACTTCGAGACCGCGCGGACCC
>NZ_JBEXPJ010000271.1:0-7320 GCF_040611995.1 Lentzea sp. NPDC006480 | reverse complement strand
GGTAGAGACGAATCTCTACCTGCTTCTTGGAGTACGCCGCCAGGGACTCGAACCCCGGACCCGCTGATTAAGAGTCAGCTGCTCTAACCAACTGAGCTAGCGGCGCTTAATTCGTGCCGGAGCCTTGCTCGTTCCGACGTGAAGAACATTAGCACGGGGCACACAACGAGTTTTCAGGCGGGGTCACCCTCCTGAGCGAACCCCGTGTGGATCAGCCACTGAGCGGTCGCGTAGGTCGGCATCACGCCAGCCGAGGCGATCCGCGCGGCTTGTCCTTTGAGGACGAACCGGCTGGCTCCCAGCAGCGCGTCGGAGGCCATGAACAGTGCCGCACCACCGAAAACCCGCCGCGCGCCCGGTCCGCGCGCGGTCGACGCGGCGGCCACCATCGTGCCGAGCGTCAGGGCGTACAAGCCGACCGGCCGTCCCATCGGACCGGCTGCGCGGGAGAACACCGCGGCACCGGCGGCCGATGCCGCGACGATCGGCAGGACCGCCTTGCGCGAGCCCGGCTGTGATCGGCGTCCCAATGCCACGGTGTAGCCGACGTGGGCGACGAGGAAGCTGAAAAGTCCGGTCCGAAATGCCCGGTCCGAGTCGCCGAGCAGTGCCACGTCACCCGCCCACGACCCGGCGAGGCCGACCGCCATGCCCGGATCACGGGGTGGAGTGGCCGCGGCGAGGGCGGGCATCAGCGCCGTTTTGGTGACCTTGCGCACGTTTTTGGTGCCCCGCAAGGCAGCCAGGACCGAGTCGGCGACGGCGGCGACCGCGTACAGCTTCATGAGCACTCCTCGGCTTCGGGGCCCACCTTGGACAATCATCGTCCACGATGGAGTGATGATCAACTAGGTCTCCGGCGTGCCGCCCGTGCGTGGGCGTGCGGTTGCGGTCCAGTGCTGCCGCACATGGCCCACCCGCGTTGGTGGGCGCGTCCGGAGAGAGGACCGCAAGGCGTGGCCGACCACACCACCGTGCTCATCGTGGGCGCGGGACCGGCAGGGCTGGTCCTGGGGAACCTGTTACGTGCCGAGGGGATCGACACCCTCGTCGTCGAGCGGGCGAGCCGCGAGCAGGTGCAGACCAGGGCCAGGGCGGGGTTTCTCGGCCCGAACAGCGTCCGGGTGCTGACCGAGCACGGTCTCGCCGGCGGGTTGCTCCACAAAGGACGTTCGCACGGGGTCTGCGCGTTCCGGGGCGAGGACGGCGAGTTCGAGCTGAACTACGCCGAGCTCGGCCGGGGTGACGTGCACACGGTCTACCCGCAGCAGGACCTCGTCACCGACCTGATCGCCGAGTACCTGAACCGGGGCGGCGACATCCGGTTCGGCGTCACCGTCACCGGCGTGGATCCCGCGAACGGCCACGTCGAAACGACGGAAGGCGTGGTCGGCGGCCGGTTTCTCGCCGGGTGCGACGGCGGCAACGGAGTCACCCGCGCGGCCGTTCCGGCGGCACCCGAACGTCGTCACGGCCGTGACCACGGGATCACCTGGCTGGCTCTGCTCGCCGAGGCCCCGCAGAGCATGGCGGCGGTCACCTACGCGCTGCACGAGGACGGGTTCGCCGGACACATGGCCCGCGGCCCGGAGGTGACGCGCTACTACCTCCAGGTTCCGCCGGGTGACGACGCCGGTGCCTGGACGGACGACCGGGTCTGGGCCGCGCTCGCGACCCGGATGCGCACCGACGAGTTCGGGCCGCTGCGCCAGGGCCCGATCATCGAACGACGGCTGGTGCGGCTGCGCTCCGAGGTCGTCGACCCCATCCAGCACGACCGCCTGTTCCTCGTGGGCGACGCGGCCAGCCTGATCAGTCCCTCCGCCGCCAAGGGCGCCAACCTGGCGATCATGGAGGCTGAGCTGCTGGCCCGTGCGCTCGTCAACGCCATCACGCGGGACGACGAGCGAGCACTGAGCGACTACACGAGGTCGTGCCTGCCGCGGATCTGGCGGGCACAGGAGTTCTCCCACTGGATGATCGACCTCCTGCACGGCCCCGCGCATCCCGCCTCCGACGCCGGGTTCCAGCACGCACTGCGCCGTGCCCGGCTCGACAGCCTGCGGCGTTCGCAGGCCCACCAGAACTTCTTCGCCGAGCACTACGTCGGCATCTGAGCCAACAGGACATCATCACCATGATCTCGACGACGTCGACCCGAACGCCTGTGCTGTCCACAATGGACATCGACCGCGTGCTCGCGGCGAAGTCCTTGCTGGGCGGCCATTGCACGAGGTCCGTGCTCACCGCCTCGGTGCCGTCGCTGCCCGCCGACCACCGCGCGGCCGTGACCCGGCACTCGACCCTCGACCACGTCGCCCTGCTGATCTTCCCGGAGACGTTCGACGGGCTGGAATCCGAACTCGCCGGGCACGGCATCGAGGTCGGCGCGATGACCCCCAGCGTGGTCGTCCGCGAACGGCTGAGCAGCCGCTACGGGATCCCCGTCGGCGAGCTGACCGTCGGCATCCTGCGCGCCCCGGTGACCGACCGCGACGGCCTGCGGTGTGAGCTGGAGATCTTCGCGATGGCGACGCCGCCGGACCTGGCGCACATCGCCGAGGACGAACGCCTGCACGAACGCGAGAACCACGTCGCGCTCGCCGTCCGCTGGCCCGACCCGGTGCTGATGCGCGGCCTGCGCGCGATGATCGGCACCGCCATGCGCCCGGACGGCGGCGGCTACAACGGTTACGAGAACTCGACCGTCATGTACTTCCGCGACGGGCACATCGCGCATCCGGCCTTCCGCCGCCTCGAACTGGTCTGCTCGGGCCGGTTCCCGCAGCTGCTCGCCACGCACCAGCGCGAGTCGTGCGCCGGCACCGAGCTGTTGCGCCTGATGACCGGCGCGTGGGCCACGCAGGCCATCGCGACGGCCGCGGAGCTGCACCTGCTCGACCACCTGGCGGTCGTCCACGACCTGCCCGGTCTCGCCGCGGCGAGCGGCACCGACGAGCAGAGCCTCGCCCGGCTGCTGCGCTACCTGGCCTCGCTCGGCGTTGTCCACACCTCGGCCGGCCGCTACAGCCTCACGGACCTGGGCGTGTTGCTGCGAGCGGACCTCACGGGCTCGATGCGCGCGCTGGCGTTGATGTACGGCGGCCCGTTCTACCAGTCGTTCGCGGCCCTCACCGACGCGGTCCGCAGCGGCGCGGAGTCGTACGCGAAAACCTTTGGCGCGCACCACTTCGCGCACATGGCCGCCGACCCGAACCTGGCGGAGCTGTTCCACCAGTCCATGGCCGCGAGCAACGCGATGTTCGCCGGCGTCACGCGAGCCGTCGACTTCTCCTCCGCGCGGACCGTCGTCGACATCGCCGGCGGCAACGGCGAGCTGCTGTCCCGCATCCTCGCCGCCAACCCGTCGCTGCACGGCGTCCTGATGGACCTCCCGAACGCGTTGGTGTCAGCGGAATCGCGACTGTCCGAAATGGCCGGTCGGGTGTCCTTGGTGCCTGGTGACTTCACGCAGTCGATCCCTGGCGCCGGTGACATCTACCTGCTGTCCCGCGTCCTGCACGACTGGGACGACGAGCAGTGCCGCACGATCCTCGCCACCTGCGCGCGGAACATGCCGCCCCACGCCGAGCTGCTCGTGATCGAACGCCTGCTGCCGGAAGGCGCCGACCCGGACTCGCTCGCCATCCCGTGGGACGTCCACATGCTCTGCAACACGGGCGGCCGCGAACGCTCCGAATCGGAGTACCGCGCGTTGCTCGCCGGCGCGGGCTTCGAGCTGGTCGAGTCGCACCCGTTGCCGCTGGACGCGCACATCATGCGAGCCCGGCGCCGCTGAGCCGCCGGGCTCAGTCGCCGCGACACCACCGCCTGCGCACGTACGTTGTCGGTGTTGCTGGAGATGCGCGAGGTGGGGAAGCGTGACGGTCAGGTCGTCGGGGACCTGACCGTCACAGGCCCCTACTTGGACGAGAACTTGAAGAGCTTCCACTGCTGCCACGGCGAGCCGTTGCAGTCCCAGAGCTGGACCGGCGTGCCCCTGGGCGGGACGGCGTACGGGTTCGCCGGGTTCACCCTGATCTCAAGGCACTTGCGCCCCGCGAACGGGGTCTCGATCGGCCCGTAACCCAGCCCGGCGTCCGTTCCCCGCCAGAAGAAGGCCTGGTTGTGCGTGGCCGCCTGCTTGCAGGGGAACGTCCCCACGTCGTTGCCGTTGGGCCCGGTGTCGTCGTTGTTCGGATCCGCGGCGTCCATGCACTTCTGGTTGCCGAGGTTCTGGATGTTGCCGCCGGCCATGAAACCGCCGCTCCAGCGCTGGTTGTCACCGCCGTTGCAGTCCCACACGGTCAACCTGGACCACGTGTTGTGGTCGTTCATGTTGACGTCCACGCACATTCCGCCGTGCAGACTCTTGAACATCGGGTACTCGTCGCTTCGCGGCAGCGCCGACGCGCTGGGAGCCCCCGCACTGATGACCATGAACGACATCGCGGCCAGGACGCCTGACGCCCGCCGCCACCCTGATGACCTGAACATCTGATCCCCCAATGGACTCGTGTCACACCATCGGTCAGCACGCTAGGGCGACCCCGCCGCGCGAACGTTGAACGAGCGTTGACAGCGCAGGTCGGTGCCGGGCGAAGCGAAGGCCACGGGGCCGGTCCCTGGTGATGCGCAGACCAGGGGTTCTCACTGGGGCGACCTGCCTGTGGACATCGGCACTCTGAGAGGTGTCCGGATTCCCTCATGAAAGGCAGGGCGTGACATGACCACGCTCGAGCAGCAAGCAGACCACGCGATCCACCCGTTCGCCGTGCGCTTCCGCCGGGAGGCGCTCGACCAGTTGCGCCGCCGCCTGGAGGCGACTCGCTGGCCGACGCGGGAGCTGGTCGGCGACCGCTCGCAAGGGGTGCAGCTGGCCACGATGCGGGCTTTGCACCGTTACTGGGGCAACGAGTACGACCTGCGGCGAGTCGAGTCCCGGCTCAACGCCCTGCCGCAGTTCACCACCGAGATCGACGGCGTGCAGATCCACTTCGTGCACGTCAGGTCGAAGCACCGGGACGCGCTGCCGCTGATCATGACCCACGGCTGGCCGGGGTCGGTCATCGAGATGCTCGACTCCGTCGGCCCGCTGACGGACCCGACCGCACACGGCGGCGCCGCGTCGGACGCGTTCCACCTCGTGCTGCCGTCCCTGCCGGGGTACGGCTTCTCGGCGGAGCCGGCCGAGGTCGGATGGGACCTCGTGCGCACCGCTGAGGCGTGGGCGGAGCTGATGCGCCGGCTCGGCTACGACCGCTACGTGGCCCAGGGCGGCGACGTCGGGGCCGGCGTCACCGACGCGATCGGACGACTGGGCCCGCAGGGGCTGGCCGGCATCCACACCAACCTGCTCGTGCCCGCGCTCAACGACCCCTCGTCGCTCCCGAACAGCACCGATGAGGAACGCGCCGCGCTGGCCGCGATCAAGGAGTTCCAGACCACCGGCAACGGCTACTTCGTGGAGATGGCCACCCGGCCGCAGACCATCGGGTACGCGCTGCTGGACTCACCGTCCGCGCTCGCCGCCTGGATGATCGACCACGACACCGACGCCTACTACAAGATCGCCGGCGCGTTCGTCGACGGCAAGCCGTCCGGCAACCTCACCCGCGACCACGTTCTCGACAACATCACCGCCTACTGGCTGACGGGCACCGGCGCGTCCACCTCCCGGAGCTATTGGGAGGCCTACGGAGCCGACGCTCCCACCGCGGGCCGCCCACCACTTCCGGCGCCGCGGGTTCCGGTCGGCTTCAGCACGTTCCCCGGCGAGATCTGGCGGACTCCGCGCAGCTGGGCCGAAGTGTCGTACCCGACGCTCAGCTATTTCGGGGTCGCCGCACGGGGCGGTCACTTCGCCGCCTGGGAAGAGCCGGAGCTGTTCGCGGCCGAGCTTCGGGCCGCGTTCCGAGCACTGCGATAGGTGAGGGGAAGACCAATGTCTGGACCAACGAGGCGGCAGCTGCTGCAGGGCGGACTCGCCGCCGGACTCAGCGTCGCGGTGACCAGTGCCCTCGGCGAACTCCCGGCGTACGCGGCGGGGGACGGGATCCACCCGTTCCGGGTCGCGGTCCCTCGCCGGAAGCTGGACGATCTGCGCGAGCGGATCGCCGAGACGCGCTGGCCGTCACGGGAACTCGTCGCCGACCGCACGCAGGGCGTGCAACTGGCGGCCGCGCAGGCGCTCAGCCGTTTCTGGGGCACCCGCTACGACTGGCGCCGATTCGAGGCGAAGATCAACGCGCTGCCGCAGTTCACGACCGAGATCGACGGCGTCGACATCCACTTCATCCACGTGCGTTCACGGCACCCCAATGCGTTGCCGCTCATCATGACCCACGGCTGGCCAGGCTCCATCGTGGAGCTGCTCGAGACCGTCGGACCGCTCACCAATCCGACCGCGTACGGCGGCACGGCCGCCGACGCGTTCCACCTCGTGCTGCCGTCCATTCCCGGCTACGGCTTCTCCGGCCAGCCGACCGAGCTCGGCTGGAACACGAGCCGGACCGCGCGTGCCTGGACCGAGCTGATGCGCCGCCTCGGCTACACCCGCTACGTCGCCCAGGGCGGCGACGTCGGTGCCGCCGTCACCGACGCTCTGGGCCGGCTGGCACCCGCCGGGCTCCTCGGCATCCACCTGAACCTGCTGGTCCCGGCCTTGCGCAACACCGCCGGCCTGCCGAAGAACACCGATGAGGAGAAGGCCGCGGCCGCCGCGCTCAAGGTGTTCGCCGCCACCGGCAACGGCTACCTGGTCGAGCAGTCCACCCGGCCCGAAACGATCGGCTACGCGCTGCTGGACTCTCCCGTCGCCCTGGCGGCGTGGATGCTCGACCACGACACCGACAGCTATCGGAAGATCGCCCGCGCCTTCCTGGGCGAGGCGCCGGCGGGCAACCTCACCAGGGAGCACGTCCTCGACAACATCACGTTGTACTGGCTCACCGGCACCGGTGTCTCGGCCGCTCGGGCGTACTGGGAAAGCGCTCACACCGGAGGCGGAGGCCAGCTGCCACCGCCGGTGACCGTCCCAGTCGCCTTCAGCGCTTTCCCCGGCGAGATCTTCCAGGCTCCGCGCAGCTGGGCGCAGTTCTCGTACCCGACGCTCTCCTACTACCACCAGCCGGCGCGCGGCGGACACTTCGCCGCCTGGGAGGAGCCCGGCCTGTTCACCGCCGAGCTCCGCGCAGCCTTCCACTCGCTGCGCTGAGCAGAGAATGAGGATGCGTAGGAAGAATGCGAAAAAGCGGGTAGAGACGAATCTCTACCCGCTTCTCCGGAGTACGCCGCCAGGGACTCGAACCCCGGACCCGC
>NZ_JBEXPJ010000270.1:0-7442 GCF_040611995.1 Lentzea sp. NPDC006480 | reverse complement strand
GGGCGTGGCGAGCCTGAGCTGGGCGCTGCAGCACCGCACCTGGTGGCTGCTCGCGGTGGCGTTGTTGCTGCTGGCGCCCGCACTGCGCATCCTGCAGACGCCGGCTACTTGGCCGAGCGTGCGGCGAGCGCCTCCGGGATCGGGTCGTAGCGGGAGAAGTGGCGGGTGAACGTGCCTGTGCCTGACGTCATCGCGCGGAGTTCGATGGCGTAGCGCAGGAGTTCGCTGGAGGGCACTTCGGCTCGGATCACCGTGCGGCCGCCTTCGTCGGCCTCGGTGCCCAGTACGCGGCCTCGGCGGCCCGAGAGGTCGCCCAGGACTGTGCCCATGTGTTCGTCCGGGAGGCGGATGGCCACTTCGTCCAGAGGCTCCAGGAGGGTGGTTCGGCCCGCGTTCGCGGCTTCCTTCAGGGCCATGGCGCCCGCCGTTTGGAAGGCGGCGTCGGAGGAGTCGACCGAGTGGGCCTTGCCGTCGACCAGGGTTACGCGGACGTCGACCACCGGGGTGTGGTCGTGGAGGCCGCGTTCCAGTTGGGCGCGGACGCCCTTTTCGACTGAAGGAATGAACTGGTTGGGGATGGCGCCGCCGACGATCTTGTCGACGAACTCGAAGCCCGAGCCTCGGGGGAGTGGTTCCACGACGATGTCGCACACCGCGTACTGGCCGTGACCTCCAGATTGCTTCACATGTCGGCCGTGGCCCTTTGCCGAGCCCGCAAAGGTTTCGCGCAACGCCACGCGGACCGGTTCGGTGTCGATCTCGGCGCCGCCTGCTCGGAGGCGGGCGAGGACCACGTCGGCGTGGGCTTCGCCCATGCACCAGAGGACCATTTGGTGGGTCTCGGCGTTGCGGTCCAGGCGGAGGGTCGGGTCGCTGGCCACCAGGCGGTTGAGGTTGCGGGCCAGGTTGTCCTCGTCGCTTCGGGTGCGGGGGACCACGGCTACCGGGAGGAGTGGTTCCGGCATGTCCCAGGGAGCCATCAGGAGAGGCTGTTCCGGGGCAGAGACGGTGTCGCCGGTTTCCGCTGTGGTGAGTTTCGTCAAAGCGCAGAGGTCTCCGGCTACGCAGTACGGGACTTCTCGCAGGGTGGCGCCCAGTGGCGAGTAGATGTGGGCCACGCGTTCGTCGGCGTCGTGGTCCTCGTGGCCTCGGTCGGCCATGCCGTGGCCCGAGACGTGCACCGGGCGTTCTGGGCGGAGGGTGCCCGAGAAGACGCGGACCAGGGACACGCGGCCCACGTAGGAGTCGACTGCTGTGCGCACGACTTCGGCCACGAGCGGGCCGTCGGGGTCTACGGACATGCGGGGCTGGGGGATGCCCTCGACTGACGTGACGTCCGGGACCGTGTGTTCGAGCGGGGACGGGAAGGCGCGCGCTATGCCGTCGAGAAGTTCTGTCAGGCCCATGCCGGTGGCGGCGCAGACCGGCATCACCGGGTGGAAGGAGCCGCGTGCGACCGCGGTTTCCAGGTCGGCGATGAGGGTGTCCTGGTCGATTTCCTCACCCGCCAGGTAGCGGTCCATCAGGGTTTCGTCTTCGCTCTCGGCGATGATGCCCTCGATGAGGGCGGCGCGTTCTTCCGGGTGGTTGTCGCCCTGGGTGAGGAGGCCGACCAGGGAGTCGCCGTCCTGCATGTAGAGGGGGACCACGCCCGCGCCGAACGCGGCTTGGCACTCGATGACCTCGTTGGCGAAGTTGGCGCGGTGGTGGTCGGTGCGGGTGATGACCACGGCGCGCGGCATGCCGACCACGGCGCACTCTTCCCACAGGGAGATGGTGGCGGCGTCCACGCCCTCGAAGGCGTTCACAACAAAAAGGGCCGCGTCCGCGGCCCGTAGTCCTGCCCTCAGTTCGCCGACGAAGTCGACGTAGCCCGGGGTGTCGATGAGGTTGATCTTGATGTCGCCGTGGTGGAGCGGGGCCACGGAGAGGCCTACCGAGCGTTGTTGCCGGACGGCGGCCGGGTCGTGGTCGCAGACGGTCGTGCCCTCGGTCACCGATCCTGCTCGGGTCAGGACGCCGGTGGCGGCTAGCAAGGCTTCGGTGAGCGTCGTCTTGCCCGCGCCGGACGGGCCCACGAGCACGACGTTGCGGACCTTGGCCGGGTCGTCCACAGCGACCGCGCCTGCCGGGGTTCCGTTGTCGGAGTGCTTGCTTCCCATGGCTACCTCCGTCAAGTCGTAGTGTTCGATCTCACACCCGTTCACCTCCCGGTACAAGTGGGAGACCCCGACTGGACGCCTTCCTGGTTGTGAGAGCGTTTCGACTTCGGGGAAGTGGCACGTATCACGACCTGCGGTTGATCGCGAAGTGGCCTTCTGGTTCCGGGCTCCAGTGGCTTGGGTGAGGTGGCCACGTGAGACGTAGGATGGGTTAACCGGAAACTTCCCCTCGTGAAAGGTTGGCCCGTGAGCAACGACCAGGTCACTGGCACCGCCCGCGTCAAGCGCGGCATGGCCGAGATGCTCAAGGGTGGCGTGATCATGGACGTGGTCGACGCCACTCAGGCGAAGATCGCGGAAGACGCCGGCGCCGTCGCCGTCATGGCGCTCGAGCGCGTGCCCGCCGACATCCGTGCGCAGGGCGGCGTCGCCCGCATGAGCGACCCCGACCTGATCGACGGGATCATCAACGCCGTCTCGATCCCCGTGATGGCCAAGGCTCGCATCGGCCACTTCGTCGAGGCCCAGGTCCTCGCGTCGCTGGGTGTCGACTACATCGACGAGTCCGAGGTGCTGACCCCGGCCGACTACGCCAACCACATCGACAAGTGGGCCTTCACGGTTCCCTTCGTCTGCGGTGCGACGAACCTCGGCGAGGCCCTGCGCCGCATCACCGAGGGCGCGGCGATGATCCGCTCCAAGGGCGAGGCCGGCACCGGTGACGTCTCCAACGCCACCACGCACATGCGCAAGATCCGCCAGGAGATCCGCCGCCTGCAGAACCTGCCCGAGGACGAGCTGTACGTGGCCGCCAAGGAGCTCCAGGCGCCGTACGAGCTCGTGAAGGAGATCGCGCAGAACGGCAAGCTCCCCGTCGTGCTGTTCACCGCGGGCGGCATCGCCACTCCGGCCGACGCCGCGATGATGATGCAGCTCGGCGCCGAGGGCGTGTTCGTCGGTTCCGGCATCTTCAAGTCCGGCAACCCGGCCCAGCGCGCCGAGGCCATCGTGAAGGCCACGACGTTCTACGACGACCCGGACGTCATCGCCAAGGTCTCGCGCGGCCTGGGTGAGGCCATGGTCGGCATCAACGTCGAGGACGTGCCGGAGCCGCACCGCCTGGCCGAGCGCGGCTGGTAAGTCTCAGGATTGGATGAAGGCGCATCGCTTCGTGCGGTGCGCCTTTTTCTCATGTGGCAAGGATGAAGATCGCGACGCCGAGCAGCAACGCGAACACCGTGAGCGTGATGGCGAGCGCGATGCCCGAGCCGGACACGGGTGGTGCCACCGGGATGACCGGCTCCGGCACCTCGTAGCTGCCGATGGGACGTGTGCTTCCGCGCGGCTCTGGCTGTGCCGGGCCTTTCGAGAAGGCCGAGAACGGATCCGGGTTGTCCGCGTAGAGGTCGCGCTCGTCGAACGGCTCGTGCGGTGGTCTGCTCATGAGGTCCCCCCAGACTTCGGAAGCCGAGCTTAGCCGGTGACGCGTTCCTCCGGCGGCTTCCTCGTCCGGCTGCCATGATCGGCTCATGATCTGGGGGCTTCGGGCGTTGGTGCTGGTGGTCGTGTTGTTGGCGGCCGGTTGTGGGCGCGGTGACGACGAGATCGCTGCTCTGCGTCAGGCGGTCGAGGCCGAGATGGCCGCGGCGCCGTTGCCTGCCGGCGCCTCGTTGGTGCGCGGGCAGTTCGACAAGGGGTGCCACGACTTCTTCGAGTGCGCGGACGGGCCGGACCGGCCCGCGGCCCACACGGCTGATCTCTACTTGGGGCGGCCGTTGGCCGGTGCGGCGAGCGAGTGTGTGTACTTCGTGGAGATGTTGCGAGACAAGGGTTTCCAGCTCGTCGGGACCTGGGACGAGGCGCAGTTCAAGGTCGACGAGGCGGCGTGCGCGGCCGGGCATCCCGGCGCCGGGGCTGTGGTGCGGGCGGACGGGCGGTCGTTCAGCGACAAGGCTTCCCTGAAGTTCTCGCTGCTCGACGGCGACCGGGTGGCCCCTCGGTACGAGCTCACGTACTCGCCGCAAGCGCCGGTGGTGCTGAGCGAGGTGCGTCTGACGCGTTCGGTGGTGGTGCACATCCGGGGTGCGCTGGACCGCCCGTTCGTGCTGTCGGCCGGGCCGGAGGTCGACGGGATCACCAGCGGACAGTCGCTCGGGGGTCAGTGGCGGGTGGCGGCGAGCACGACCTCGTTGCGGTTCGAGGTGACGTGCGACGCGCGTGACGAGGCCTGGTTGGAGGCGCACGACCCTGAGATGAACGGTGGGCCTGAAGAGCGGCGGCGCGTGGTGCCGTGCACGGGCGCGGCCACCGTGGTCGACGTGCCGGTGGTCCTCAAGAAGGACAAGGCGTACGTGGCGGTCAGCGTGTACGGGAGTCCCGCTTCGGTTCGGCAGCAGCCGCCGCGGCACGGGGACTACGTGGTCCGGTTCGTCTCGGCTAGCTGATCGGGTAGACCTCGACGTCGGCGCTGTGCCCGGAGGCGCCCGCCAGCCGGGCGTCGCAGGTCACGAGCGGTACGTCCAACTGCTCGGCGAGCACGCCCTGGTCGCGGCGGCTCGACCGCTCGTACAGCTCCGCCATCGACGGCTTCCTGGCCAGTTCGACCAAGTGGTTGCGCAAGTAGGTGGTCAGCGACACGCCGGTGCGCAACTACCTGATCGTGGTCTCAAACCTTCGGTGGCAGGTCGGCCGGTGGGATGGGCGGAGTCGTGGCCGCCCATCCCAGGCCTGGTCAGGACCCTGTGGAACCGCTTGTCAGAGTCAGGTGCGCACCGTCTCGGTGAGACCGGACAACGCCGCGGGCAACGGCGAGTGGTGCAGCACGCCGAGTCGTTGCGTCGCACGGGTCAGCGCCACGTACAGCTCGGCCGCCCCGCGCGGGCCGTCGGCCAGGATCCGTTCCGGCTCGACCACCAGCACCGAGTCGTACTCCAGGCCCTTGGTCTCGGAGGCGGGCACGGTGCCCGGCACGCCGGGTGGCCCGATCACGACACTGGTGCCCTCGAAGGCGGCCTCCGCGGCGACGAACTCCTCGATCGCGGCCGGCAGCTCCTCCGCGGAAACCTGACGCGACCACGGCTGAACCCCGTTGGAGCGCACCGATTCCGGCGCCTGCACGTCCGGCGCGAACTCGGCGAGCACCTGGGCCGCGACCGCCATGATCTCGGCCGGCGTGCGGTAGTTGACCGTGAGCGAGCGGTAGATCCAGCGTCCCGGCACGTATGGTTCGAGCATCTGGCCCCACGACGTGGCGCCCGCGGATGAACGGCGTTGCGCCAGGTCGCCCACCACCGTGAAGGAACGGCTCGGGCAGCGGCGCATCAGCACCCGCCAGTCCATTTCGGACAGTTCCTGCGCCTCGTCGACGACCACGTGCCGGTAGGTCCAGCCGCGGTCCGCCGAGGCGCGTTCGACCAGCGTGCGGGTGTCGTGCTCGTCGAACCGGTCGGCCAGGTCCTCGGCGAACATGAGGTCCGTGGCGAACAGGTGGTCCTCGTCGTCCATGTGGTCCTGGCGGCCGACGAGGCTGTCGAGCACCTCGGCGGCGTAGCGGGCCTCGGCCTGCTTCTCGGCCAGCGCGGCCTGGTCGGCGGCCTGTTCGCGGCCGTCCCGGCCCAGCAGCTCGTGCAGCTCGTCGAGCAGCGGCACGTCCGACACCGTCCACGCCTCGCCGTCAACGCGATGCAGAGACGCGTCCGCGCCCGCCGCCGCGAGACGTTCCGGGGACGAGTACAACGAGCCCAGGAGCTTCTCAGGCGTCAGCAACGGCCACATCTCGTCCAGCGCGGCGGCGAACCGGTCGTCGTCGGCCAGTTCCTTGAGCAGGCCGGAGCGCATGTCCTCCCAGCCCTGCTTGTCGGACCGCGACAGCCAGCCCTTCCCGATCCGGCCCAGGGCGCGCTCGGTCAGCACGTACGTGATGATCTCGGCGAACACCTTGCGGGCCTCGTTGTGCGGCAGGCCGCTGTCACGCGCCTCCTGCCGGGCCCACTCCGCCGTCTCGGTGTTGATCTCGACGACGACGTCCTTCATGCCGATCGGGATCGGCGATGCAGGCAACCGCTGCCGGTCCGCCACAGCGGCGCGAAGCACGTCCACCATCTTCAGCGAGCCCTTGAGCCGCGCCACGTCCGGCGTGTCCTCCGACGACGTCCGCAGCCCCGGCAGCAGGCCGCCGGCGGTCGAGAACACCACGTCGGACTCGCCCAGCGACGGCAGGACGCGGCCGATGTGGTTGAGGAACGCCGGGTTCGGGCCCACGACGAGGACGCCGTGCCGTTCCATGCGCTCTCGTTGCGTGTACATCAGATAGGCGACGCGGTGCAGCGCCACGACGGTCTTGCCGGTGCCGGGACCGCCCTCGATCACCAGCACCCCGGGGTGGTCGAGCCGGATGATCGCGTCCTGCTCGGCCTGGATCGTCGCCACGATGTCGCGCATGCCCTCGCCGCGCGGCGCGTTCAACGCCTCCAGCAGGGCCACGTCGCCCTGTTCCTCGCCGAGCTTGCCGAAGACCTCGTCGGTGAAGCCCGCCACGGCACGGCGGCGGGTGTGGAACTGGCGGCGCCGCGCCATGCCCTCCGGCTGCGCTCCGGTTGCCGTGTAGAACGGGCGCGCCGCCGGGGCGCGCCAGTCGAGCAGCACCGGCTCGAAGTCGTCGAACTCGTCGAACAGGCCGATCCGGCCGATGTAGGACGGGTCACCGCCGACGCTGTCCAGCCGGCCGAAGCACAGCCCGTTGTCGGCGACGTTCAGCCGTTTCATCTCGCGGTGCCGGGCCCGCACCTCGTTGTCCCGTTCCATCGCCGTCTCGCCGGTGCCACCCAGCGCAGACTGGTACGCCGCCTTCACGCGCGCGCGTTCAGCGTCGAGCCGTGCGTAGAGACCGGCCACGTAGTCGCGTTCGGACTGCAGTTCTTCTTCGTACCCCACGTGCTCCCCACAGCGCCTGATGACTGGCATGAGGCGATGAGTGTGAACGACGCACGGGGTCTTGTGGCAAGGCCCCCCACCTGCTATACGGTTAAGTGGGAGAAAAACGCGGGAGCTTCTTCGCGTACGCGACCCGGCAGGGGCGCCGCGGCCAGTTGCTCCGATGCCCCCTCACCGCCACCGGATCAGGGTCCAGCAGCCGCATCTTCAGGCGCTCGACGAGCCGCGTGATCACGACCTTCATCTCCAGCTGCGCGAAGTGTTCAAGTTCGGCGCGCCGCCGCACGGTGGCATCGCGCTCGGCTGGGACCGCCTCGTCATGCTGCTCGCGGGGGTCGACTCGATCCG
>NZ_JBEXPJ010000269.1:0-7483 GCF_040611995.1 Lentzea sp. NPDC006480 | reverse complement strand
CCGAAATGCCCGACGAGTGGACGGACGAGCGCACCAGCCGCACCTGGATCCTGTTTGTTTCCAAGGGATCTGTGTGGTGCCTCACCCGCTGCGCGACCCCACCGCGGGCACGCGGTCGTGCGGGAGATTCGGGCTTGCCCCCAGGCCGCCATCGGGGGAGAACGTGGCGGTCCGGGGGCAAGCGCGGCAGCTCTCAGACCGCCGCCGGGGGGACACGACGGCCTGAGAGCAAGTGGGAAGCCCTCAGGCCATCGCTGGGGGAGGACGCGACGGACTGAGAGCGAGCCAGGGCGTGCCCACGTGGTGTGGGCGGGGTGGTGCGGGAGACCCCCCAGGCCGTCGTTGGGGAGGACGCGACGGACTGAGAGCGAGCCGGTAGCTCCCAACCCACTGCCGGGGGGACGGGCTGAGAGCGAGTCAGGGTGTGGACGGGGTGGTGCGGGAGGCCTCCAGGCCGTCGTCGGGGGAGGCCGCGACGGCCTGAAGGCGGGCTGTGATGGTTGGTACGGGGGTCGCCTCTCGGCGAGGGGCACGACGCGGTACCAGCCGAACGGTCTTCCGCGAAGGCGATTTGGGTGAGGCCCGGGGGACCTGAACCGCACCAACCGATGTGTATAACGGCGTTGGGTGCACAAGTGTTTCCCTGGTGATCTGTGTGGTCGCTCACCACCGAACGGATGTACCGGGTTCTCCGGAAACTCTGGTCCGGCAGGGTGATCGCCGGTTCTAATGGACGCGACGCCGCCCATGTCACAGGTTGGAGAACCCGATGGTGAGGCGGCGTTCGTTCCTGCTCGGTGCAACAGCCCTGCCCCTGTTCGGCACACCAGCACAAGCCCAGGCCCTGGCCGGACCTCTCGACGCGGGGCGGGCGGCCGCGGACTACTGGATTCGCACGCAGAGTCTGGGCGGTAACGACTGGCAGGACGCGACCCTGCACAGCGGCGTCATGGCCCTGTACAAGGCCACCAAAGACACCAAGTACCGCGACTACTCGCTGAGCTGGGCGAACCGGCACAACTTCGGCCTCAAGAGCTCCAGCGGCAACCCGCACTTCGCCGACTACCAGGCCGCCGGGCAGGCGTACCTCGACCTGTACGAGGACAACCCGGAGCCACGCCGGAAAGCGGCCATCGTCAGGGAGATCGACGCCACCATCGCCACCGGCAAGGTCGACTACTGGTGGTGGGTCGACGCGCTGCACATGGCCCTGCCGATCTTCGCGCGACTGAACAAGGCCGACTACGGAGACCGCCTCTACCGCTGGACCCGCCAACGGCTGTGGAACGACGGGCTGTGGTGGCGAGACAGCAAGTTCGTCAACAAGAACATCTATTGGAGCCGGGGCAACGGCTGGGCCATCGCGGCGCTGGCCAAGACGATCGAGGCGCTGCCGCAGAACTCGCCCTACCGCGCGGGCTATCTGCAGGACTTCCAGAAGATGGCCGCGGCGACAACGAAAGTCCAGCGCGGCGACGGCCTCTGGAACGTCAACCTCGGCGATCCCAACAACTACCCCGGCCCGGAAACGAGCGGCACGGCGTTCTTCACCTACGGCCTCGCGTGGGGCATCAGGTCAGGCCACCTCAGCGCAACCACATATCGCCCGGCAGTCATGAAGGCCTGGGACGGAATGCTGCGCACAGCCCTGCAGAGCAGTGGACGGCTCGGTTACGTCCAGGGCATGGGCCAGCAGCCGTCGGACCACCAGCCCGTCAGCCGCAACGACACCGCGAACTTCGGCGTGGGCGCGTTCCTGCTGGCCTCCTCGGAAGTCGCGAAGATCTAGCAAATGGCGGCACCCCACCCGGTCGTGCGCAGCGCGAACACAACGCATGACCGGGGGTGCCGTTCAAACGGGAAGGATCTGGCCGCTGACGAACAGAAAGAAGTGTGGCGCGCAGAACCGAAAAGACCCAAGGGGCCAAACTAGAACAGGCCCACTCAGATCAGGCCTAGTCGACGCGCGGCCAGCACGGCGTCGCGGCGCTGGTTCACGCCGAGTTTGCGGTAGATGCCGCGCAGGTGCGTCTTCACCGTGTTGACGGAGACGAACAGCGAGTCGGCGATCTCCTCGGTGGTGCGCATGGACGGCAGTTCGAGGAGCAGGTCGCGTTCCCGGCCCGTCAGCACGTCCACGACAGCCGTCGACGCGGCGGGTAGCGCCGTCATCGTGGTGGTGGCGAAGGACTCCAGCTTGCCGAACCGGCCGGCGCCACGGGCCAGCAGGTCGCGGATCGGCTTGCCCGCGTTCAAGAACGGCCTGAGCGCGCCGACGGGTTGCGCGGCGGCCAGCGCTCGGGTGACGGCCTCGTGGGCGCGGCGCTGGTCACCCGTGCGGTCGACCAGTGCCGCCTCCAGCAGCCAGCCGTCGACCACGGTCGGTGCGGCGACGGCGGGGAGATCTCCGGACAGCAGCGGGCCGACGATCTTGCGGGCCTGGCTCACCCGGGAGTGGTGGGTGTGCACGACGGCGCGCAACACCGCCTCCTCGCCGCACGGGCCGAACATCGACTCGATCTGGTCGGCCATCAGAGTCGCCCACTGCTCGTCACCCGAGCGCAACGCGATCCGCTGCACCGCGGAAGCGATGTGAGCGATAACAGGCGGGATCACCTGCCGTTCCGCGACGTCCTGCCACAGCGCGCGAACGCGTCCGACCACCGCACGCGGATCACCGGCGGTCGGGAACGACACAGCAGCGTCCAAAGTGGACACCGCCAGCCCGGTCGCCGGGTCCGGACGATCACCCATGGCGTGCACCGCCCTGCCGGAGAACTCGGCTGCGCGGTCATCGTCCAGCCCGAGATAGGCCTGGACCCCGAGCAACGCATAGGCGAGCGCACACACGAAGTGCGACTGCCAGCCCCTCTCCTCCGCGAACGACAACGCCTCAGAAGCCTGCAACGCCGCCGCCTGGAGGTCGCCGCACGCACTCGTCAACGCCGCGAGATGTACCTGACAGTCGAGCACCGCGTGATCGAACCGCTCGGCCCGCGCGATCGCGGCGGCTCGCACCAGATCGTCCCGAGCACCCGCGAGGTCACCGGACAGCAGTGCCGCCACCCCGCGGTTGAGCAACGCGGTCACTTCGGCGTCCGCGCCACCGCGCCCTGACGCGGTGCGGGCCATCACCCGCAGCGCCTCGGAAACGTGCGCGTCGAACCGGCCACGACGCAGCAACGCGGCCGCGTGCAGCACCCGCACCCGGTCCTGCCGCAACACCAGCAGCTCGCCGCCGAGTCCCGCCAGCACCCGATCGGCCGCCGCGAGATCACCCGCCTCCATCGCGACGAGCGCCGCCACCACGCCGACCTGAGGCCGCGCCAGCACGTGGTCCGGCACCGAGGAGAACACCGCCAGCAGTCCCGCGCTGCCCTCCCGCAACACCTCGGGCAACACCGAGTGCTCGACGATGTCGGCCGTCAGCTGGTCGTCACCAGCGCGCAACGCGTGCGGCAGCGCGACCGAAGGCTGATCGTTGCGGTGGTACCAGTGCGCGGCCGTGTGGTGCAACGAGGTCTCATCCCCAGGCCGCGACCTGCGCAGCTCGGCGGTCAGATGCGCGCGCAGCACCGGGTGGCAGCGATACCACTCCGGCGCGGCGTCGAGCCTGCTGACGAACGAGTTGGTGCGGTCCAGTGCGTCGAGCACCAGGCCGGGACTGGGATGCCGGGTGAGCTCTCCGGCCAGGTCGGCGCTCACCGCGTCGCACACGCTGGTGGCCACGAGCAGATCGCGCACCCGCTGCGGGTGACGGCCCAGCACCTCCTCACCCAGGTAACGGCTGACGACCTGGTCCAGGCCTTCGAACATCAACAGGTCGTCCGGCCGCGCCCCGGAACTGCCGAGGCTCATGACCGCGAACCGCAACCCGCCGATCCAGCCTTCGGTGCGCCGCAACAACAAGTCGACGTCGTCCCCGGAAAGCCGCACGTCGTGTGCGGCCAGCAGCGCGGAGGTCTCAGCCCGTGTGAACGCGAACAAGTCCGGCGGGATCTCCCTCAGCCGTCCCTCCAGCTGCAGCCGCGCGAGGTGCAGCTGCGGCGGAAACCGGCCCAGCAGCACGAGGCGTAGCCGGTCCGGCGGCTGCCTCAGCAGGAGATCGATGCTGGCCAGCGCGTCGGGATCGTGGATCTCGTGCACGTTGTCCAGCACCAGGCACATCGACGCCTGGTCGAACGCCGCGATCACCGCGGACGAGAAACCCGGTTCGGCCAAAGGGATGCTGCTGCTCAACCCCAGTGCATCGCGTACCGCCGCACGCAGCCGTTCGGGTCTGTTGTCGTGCTCGTCGAGCGTGAGCCACGCGATCCGGTCCTCGCGTCGTCGCGCCCACTCGGCGAGCAACGTGGTCTTGCCGCAGCCCGCCGGCCCGGTGACGACGGTGACCGGCGCGGACGACACGTGATCGTCCACTGTGGATAGCAGGTGGTCGCGCGGCACCAGTGGTGTCGCGGACGCCGGCACGCGCAGCTTCGCCTGGCTGGTCCCGGGATCGGACGGGTCGCACTCCGAACTGTCGGACATCGCTCTTTGTCTCCCGATGGAGTTGTCGAGGCATGATCGCGTGATCGAACCGCATCACCCCGGTGGCGGGCATTCGGACTCGATGTCCTTGTCGGCCATGGAAATCAGCACGAGCCCACGGGCGAACACACCCATCAGCCGAGGCAGCAGGCTGAGGGCGGCGAACGTGCCGGTGGGTGGTCCGCAGTGCTCGTCTCCGCTGGTGACGAACACCGCGAAGAACACGGCCACGGCCAGCACGATGCGCCGGGACCGGGAGCGGTCGGGTCGACGGCTCAAGATCGGTCACCTCCTCCGCGTTCCGAGGCTGCACGCGTGTGTCACCACCCGGCCTCCCCCGCGGCGGGCGGTACCGGCGCGGCTCGGGACAGGTGGATCACCTGTGCCGGGTGAAGCAGCGCCGAGGCCCGTCCGCCGAACCTGTGGCTCATGAGCTGCCGACTTGTGTTGCGTGATCTCGTCGACGTGGTGCGCCCCGCCCGTCCCGTCGCGTCCGTGTACCTGGGGTCGAGTCCGTTGCGCGGCTGGAGGGCGCGCTGGGTCCGGCTGGCCGACCAGCTGCGGTGCGACGGAGCTGGAGCCGAGCTGGTCGACACGGTCGGCGAGGTGCTGAGCCGTGCCCGCGCCGCCTACCCGTCCGCTGACACGCTGGTGGCGTTCGCGGGCGAGGAACTGCCCGCGCGCGTCTTCCACACGCCAGGACTGCGCCACCTGGACCTCGCCTGGTTCAGCTCCCCGGCCCACGTGCTGCCGTTGCTCGCGTGGCTGCAGGAACGCCCTGCGCGCGTGGCCATGACCGCAGGCCGCGACAGCGCGGAACTGGTCGCGGGAGACGCACGCCGCGTGGTGCTCAGCTATCCGGCACCGACGTGGCGGCAAGGAGTCCGGTCCGCCGCGGCCGCGTGCGCCGAGATGATCGAGCGGCACGAGGCCAGGCTGCTGGTGGTCGCGGGGGAGGACGAGGTGGTGGGCGCGTTGTGGGAGGCGCTGCCCGCCCCCGTCCGCCGCGACGTCGTCGTCCGCTGGACCGGCACGGACCTGACGCCGAGCCGCGTCGCCGCCGAAACTCTTGCGGCGGCGCGTTCGTGGACCGAGGGCGTGCTGGAGGACTTCAACTCACGCGGCCGCACCAGGCAGCTGTCCGTGGAGGGAGTGGACGACACCCTCGCCGCGATCGCCGCGGCCAGGCTGGAGGACCTGCTGGTCGGCTACCCGGAGGACGTCACCGCGACCGCCTGGTACGGCCTCGCGCCAACGGACGTGGCGCGCGACTGGTCACCGACCCGCCGCTGCGGCCTGCTCGCCGACGTGGCCGTGCGCGCCGCGCTGCTCAGCGACACCCGCGTGCACGTGATCACCTCCGGCACGGCGTCCTCGCCCCTGGAGGACATCGGCGGCCTGTGCCGGGTGCCGCTCGCGCTGGTGCGGTCATGACGGCGGAGTTGCTGCCGTTGCAGGTCGGGTTCGACGTCGCCTGGCTCGGCTACCGGCGCGACCAGGTCCGCTATTTCGTCGACACCGCCGAACGCGACTTCGCGCTGCTGGAGGCGGACCGCGACGCCGCCGAGGCCAGAGCGCTGTCCCTGGCCCAGAACCTGGAGTCGGCCCGCGCGGAGAACCGCGAGCTGCGCGACCGGCTCGAGAGCCTGTGCCGCAGGCCGCTGTCCCCGGAGTCCGTGGGCGAACAGCTCCGGCACGCGGTGGACACCGCACTCGCCCACGCGGCCTCGATCGCCGAACGAGCCGGCGCGGTCCAAGCCGAGCACCGGGAGCTGCTCACGACGACCCGCGCGCAGCTGACCTGCCTGGCGCGCGAAGGCGAGGCCCGCCGAAGGGCGCTCGACAACGCGGCCGATCGGCGCCGGGCCGAGGTCGCGGAGGACTTCGAGCTGGCGCTGGCGTTGCGGCGCAAGGAAGCCCTGCGCGACATCCACCTGATGGAGGAGACCGCGCGGCACCGGGTGGAGGTGCTGCGGGAGCACCGGGACCGGGTGGCGGACGTGCTGCGGACGGTCCACGCGCTGCTGGGCAAGGCGGCTGAGCACCTGCGCAGCGGAGACTCCGGTGAAGATCCTCCCCTTGGCACTGGCCCAGTTCATCGCGAGCTGCGCGGCCACGAACATGAACGTGGCGATCTGCACGATCGCGGATGATCTCGGCACCACGATCACCGGTGTCCAGACGACGATCACCCTGTTCACCCTCGTCATGGCCGCGCTGATGATGCCGGGCAGCAAGCTCACCTCCGCACCACCCGGTGGTCCGCTGTCGCCCGGCATCGCGGTGCTCGCGCTGTTCGCGTGGCACATCCGCCGAACCCCAGAACCGTTGTGCGAGCCGAAGTTGTCCGGAGACAGGACGTCCAACCTGGGCCTGAGCACCCAGCTAGTGCAGTGGCTGGTCCCGCAGGGTGCGTTCTCCGTGCTTTCCGCGCACCTGCAGCAGGTTGAGGGGCTCAGCGCGGTTGAAACCGGCCTGGCGCTGCTGCCCGCCGCCATCGGCATGCTCGTCCCCGGGCGTCGCGCTGGCCGGCTCGATCGTTGATCATCGCGCCGCGCTCACCCTGCTCATCCTGTTCGGGGCAACGGGATTCGTGCTCGCGCTGTTCATCCGGAACGACGCCGCACAGCCAGCAGGATGACCTTCAACGCCACCCCCAGCACGAGCAGGTCACCGATCATCTGCGCGGTCACGATGACTCGCGCCAACGGGGAAACGGGCACGATGTCACCGAATCCGACCGTCGCGAACACCGTGACGACGAAGTAGAGAGCGTCCGTACGGCTCAACGAACAGTTGAAGCTGCCAGGTTGATGCCGCGCCAGCAAGAAGAACGCGTTGGCGAACATCAGCAGGAACAACAGCCGTGCCGCGCCGTTCGGGTGCCACGAGCGTTGCCGCCACCACCGCCGCGATGCCGAAGAACGCGCCGTGCGGCAGCGCCGCGACAAAC
>NZ_JBEXPJ010000268.1:0-7599 GCF_040611995.1 Lentzea sp. NPDC006480 | reverse complement strand
TGGTGCTGGACCCGTCCGGTGCACGCCTGCTCGCGGCGGAGACCGGCCCGGTGCTCGGTGCCGGCGGACCAGGACTGGTGCATCAGCAGCAAGCCGCGCTGCCACAAGGCGCCTCGGTCGTGCTGTACACGGACGGCCTGGTGGAGCGCCGCGGCGAGGTCCTGGACCAGGGACTGCGCCGGCTCGTGGACCTCGTGGACGACGCGGCAGACCTCGCACCCGAGGCTCTGGTGCAGCGAATCGTCACCGAGATGCTGACGGACGGTCAGTCCGACGACGTGGCGTTGGTGGTCGCACGGCACCTGCCCGCACCGTTGCACCGCCACGTGCCGGCGTCGTCGGGTGAACTGGCCGGGCTCCGGCGCGCCGCCACGGCCTGGGCCCTGGTGGCGGGACTGTCCGAGGACTCGGCCTACGACCTGGAACTGACGCTGGGAGAGGCCGCGGCCAACGTGGTCGACCACGCCTACCCGGACGGCGGCGGCACGTTCGACGTCTCACTCGAGAGCACGGGCCGGGGCGTCCGCGTGACCGTGGCCGACCACGGCCGCTGGCGCCCGGCACCCGCGGATCCGGGAACGCGGGGCCGAGGCCTGCCCCTCATCCGCACGATCGGCGAACACGTCGACCTGACGACGGACGCGGGCGGCACGACGATCCGTTTCCACGTGCCCGCCACGCCGGACACGCGCACCTCCCCGCATCCGCACCCGCTGGACCACACCGCGGTGAACGGGCTCGCGGACGGAGTGGACGACCGGGTCCAGCTGATCCTGCTGACCGGCGACCTCGACTCCGCCACGGTGCAGGACGTGCGGAACCCTTTGCTGGCCAGGATCAGCGCGTCCGACAACCGGCCGGTGGAGGTCGACCTCGCCGGACTCGACTACCTCAGCAGTTCCGGAATCGCACTGCTGCTGGAAGCCACCGAGCTCGCGAAGGAACACGGACGGCTGCTGACCGTGGTGGCCGCACCGCACGGCGGGCCGGCCCGGATCCTGGAACTGTCCGGGATCGCCCACCTCACCCGCTGACCTGCGCCCGCACCGGGACCGGTCCCGGCGAGCCGCCATCAGCATGACCGAATGGATTTCCTGAGGAGGGTCGCGGTTGTCGCCGTGTGCTGCACGTCTGTCGCGTGCGGAACCACTCCGCCCACCCCGGTTCCGACGCCGCCCGCCCCCTCACCGAGCACGCCGGACGACACCGTCGTCAGGTGGGTGGCGGGCTACTGCGCCGCGCTGAAGGACATGGTCGTCCAGGTGTACAAGCTGCCCAAGGAATCCGACATCGCGACCGAGGCCGACCTGCCGAAGGTGGACTCCGCCCTGCTGGCACTGGAATCCGAGCTGCGGGCCGCCATCGCCGGACTCGAGAAACTCCCCCAGCTGACACCTCCGGCGCAGGACGCCAACGCCATCGTCGCGGACCGGCTCGCCACCTACCGGAAGCTGCTGGCGAAGGTGGTCGAATACCGCGCGGTGCTGCCGCACAAGGCCGTCCACTACGCCCAGTCCGCGCTGGTCGTGCTCGGCGTCGACATGGTCACCTACAAACCTTCCGGCTTCGCCACGGACGTTCCTGGGCTTCGAGAGGTGATGAAGGCCAACGAGGACTGCAAGTTGGTCGTGTGAGCCGCAGCGTCCTCGCCGATGTCCGGCAGGCGGTTCATCCCGTCAGGACGACAGCCGGCCCGGACGTGGCGAAGAGGCTGTCGAACACCCGGACGCGGTCGAAGGACAGGGCGAACGCGCGTGCCCGGTCCTCCATGAGGTGCCGTTCCTCGGCGGACATGTCGAGCGCCACCCGGTCGATCGCGGCGGCGATGTGGGTGGTGTTCCCTGCCTCGACGACGATGGCCGTCCCGCCCACCGCCTCGCCGACGCCGCCGGTGGTGGTCGTGATCACCGGCCCGCCGCCCGCGAGCATCTTCTCGGTCAGCGCGATGCCGAAGGTCTCCACGAAGTCCGGTTCGGGCTTGGTCGGCAACGCGTACACGGCGCAGCCGTTCATCAGCAGCGGCTTCTCCTCGTCCTCCACGTCGGTGAGGAAGAGGATCCGGTCGTCGTGCCGGGTGATCGCCTGGAGGTGCTCCAGTTCGGGGCCCTGGCCGGCCACCACGAGCTTCAGCCGTGACCGCGCCTGGCACCGGGCGAACGCGTCCACCAGGTCGTAGATGCCCTTGGCCCGGGTCACCCTGGACAGGAACAACACGTACCCGTCGCGTTCCAGGCCGCGTCGCTTCAGGGCGATGTCCACGAGTGCCGGGTCGAGGTCGAGGTACGCCGAGGTGTCGATCGGCGGGTAGCTGACCGACAGCCGGCGCACGCACTCGCCGGCGAACCGGGTGCCGCAGTGCGCGTCGACGGCCTCCGCGCAGGCGATGATCTCCTGCCTGGTGTACTCCGACACGGCGATCACCTGGTCGTTGGCGAGGAACCGGGTGAACAGGACCACGGCCGCCCCGAACCGCCTCTCGGACAGGCACGAGCGGATCACGTTGGTGACGTCCGAGCCGACCGCCTTCGCGATGGTGTGGACGTCAGGTGCGTAGCCGGCCGCGCGGGCCGCGTCGACGGCGTCGCGCACCACCGCGTCGTGGGGAGCTAGGTACATCGACACGCAGGTGGTCGGGACCGGCTCGGCGAGCAGTTCGACCAGGCGTCCGGTCAGCCCGGCCAGGTATCGGCCGTCGGGTACCCGGTAGTCGCCGACCGGTTCGGGCCGCTCCACGGTGATGCCCTCGCTGTAGGGCGTGATCCGGTCCAGCGGCTTGAGCGGCAGGCCCGCCGCCTGCAGCACGGGTATCGGCCAGGTCAGCAGCCGGACGTCGTCGAAGCCGCGGGTCAGCGCGACCTCGGCCAGGTTGCGGGCTTCTCCGGAGTGACCGCAGATGACCGGGTCGGCCCGGACCACGATGACGAGACGGCGGCTTGGCCTGCTCATGTGCGAGCCCCTTTTCCGAGCGGGTCGGACACCGACGGCGGCAGGATCTTGCGTCCCCACTCCGAGGGCTGCGGACCGAGTTCGAGCAGCAGCCGGCCGCCGGCGTGCACGTCGGTCGCGCGCAGGTGCGCCGCGTCGAGTGGCTTGCCGTTCAGCTGCGCGGACTGCACGTACTGCGGCGGCGGGTCCGCCTCCAGCCCGTCGGAGCTGATCGACGTCTCGCGGTGCCCGCGCGTCTCGATGACGAAGTCGCGGTCCCCCAGGTGCAGCGTGGCACGGCTGAAGGCAGGCGCGTTGACGAGGAAGAGGTTCTGCCCGGCGACCGGGAACAGGCCGAGCGAGGCCCACACGTACCAGGAACTCAGCCCGCCCGAGTCGTCGTTGCCCGGCAGGCCGCCGGGACCGGTGCCGAACTGCCAGGTGAGCGCCGCGTGCACGATCTCGGCCGTGCGGTCCGGCCGGGCCGCGTAGTGGTAGGACCACGGCGCTTCCATGTCCGGCTCGTTGTTCAGCCCCTCGAACCGGTTCAGCAGGTAGCCGGCCGCCATCTCCACCGCGCCGGGCCGCTTGCCGGGCTGCGCCACGCGCGGTGCGCCGTAGCCGAAGAACGCGTCGAGCGTGCTGACGAAGGCTTCGTGCCCACCGACCATGGCGATCCTCGCGGCCATGTCGTGCAGCAGCCGGAACGAGTAGTTCCACTTGCCGCCTTCGTAGAACGACGAGTCGAGCAGCAGTCCGGTGTCCGGGTCGAACGCGTTGGACCACAGGCGGCTGCGCGTGTCGAGGTCGTCGGCGAGCTGGACGTCGTTCAGCGCCCTGGCGATGCCCGAGGTGCAGTGGGAGGCGTAGGCGAGGTCGAGGGTGTGCGAGATCGGGTGCACGACACCGTGCTCGTAGAAGTCCTCGCCGTACATCCGGCGCAGGTCGTCGTACATGTGCACCAGCGCCCAGGTCCAGTCCAGGTCGCCCAGGCCGAGGGCGTGCACGTCGGCCAGCGCGGTGTGGACCAGCGCGCTCGCCTGCCGGAAGAACCTGTCCGCGCCGCGAGCCATCCGATACCCGATGGGGAAGTTGCCTTCCTCCTCGCAGACCCGGATCAGGGACTCCAGGAGATCGACCGCCCGGTCCGGGCAGATGGCCATGAGCAACGGCAGCTGGGTCTTGTAGATGTCCCACATCGTGCAGATGTCGAACACGAAGGGCCCCGAGGACGGCCAGAACGGGCTCTCGTCGTCGGCGAAGCACGGCTTGATCAGCGAGTGGTACAGCGACGTCGCGAACACCTGCCGCCGGGCGGGTGACCCGCCCTCGACCTCCACCCGGCCCACGTGGTCGCGCCACCGGGCCCTGGTCTGCGCCCGGACGACGTCGAACGCCGGTGCCCCGTCACCGCATTCGCGGTGCAGGTTCTCCCGGGCCTGGTCACAGCCGCGCAGGGAGAACCCGATCTGGATCTCGACGCTCTGCCCGGCGGTGGTGGGACCCATGTAGAGCATCCCGAACGGGCGCAGCGTGGTCTGCCTGATGCGGTCGAAGTCGAGCCGCGTGCCACCCTCGATCAGCCGGCGGTCGTGCCAGAGCATCTGCCGCCAGCCCGGACTGTCGACCCTGATGTGCACCGACAGCGGCACGCCTTCGACGACCACCGTGCCCTGGGCGCGACCGTTGCCGAGGCTCTCCACGTGCGCCCGCAGCGGCACCGTGCGGCCGAGGTCGATGGCCAGCCCGCCGCAGGACAGGTCGACGACGAGCCGTGCGCTGCGATGCTCGGGAAAGGTGTAGCGGTGGACGGCGACCTTGGCGCCGACCGTGACCTCACAGCGAATGCCGGTGTCGAGATCAGCCGCGTAGTACCCGGCTTCCGCGGTCTCGTCGTGCAGCGGCCAGGCCTCGCCGAGGACGTCCAGCGGCTGCACCATCGGGGTCACCCGCACGTAGTTGTAGTACTTGCGGATCGCACCGGTGCCGGACTGCTGGAAGTGGGTGAAACCGGACGCCTGCAGCCGGTCGAACATCTCCTCCGGCTGACCCTCGGTGTTCTTCGAGTAGAGGCCGTACCCGGTCGGATAGGCACCGGAGTAGGCGCAGGCGGACACCATGCCGAGCGGGGACGTCGCGCCGGGGTGCGTGTTGCCGACCTGCGCTTTCGGCCACCACCAAGTGGCCGCCAGCCCTTGCGCCGCGGGCAGTGAGGTGGCAGCCGTTCCGATGAAGGGATCAATCTCGTCGAGGATGACCAGACGCTATGTGAGCGCGGCGTCCCGTTGGTTTCAGCGATATGAACATGCGGATTCCACCTGAGTCGGGCTCGCGAGCGATTCTCTCCGAACTGTCGGCACTTCAGGTGGGAAGGCGCCCCCACGTGGTCCAGCACGGTCCAGACGGTTGACGCCAAGGCCTTGCTCTGTTGGCGTCTGCAAGTACTGAGTTTTTCCAACCTGACCTTGCTGGTCACAAGATCGGATCGATCTGCACGCCTGGCTTGCGTCACGCAGCGCCATGGCAGGAGAGCATGGACGTGGGCCGGGAGCACGGTGCCGCCGATCACGATGGAAAGGCTCGGTACTTGCAGACGCCATGACCACCGGGCGGGCGTGAGGCGCGCCCTCGGAATCAACCGTCTAGCCGCGGCTGACCGTCACCGGACGATGCGGCTTCCAGCGCAGGTGCACGTTGCGGTCCGGTGCGTCGGCCCGCAACAGCGACAACCGCGGCCGGATGGCGTCGGTGCGCGCTGATGGCGGTTTGCGGCTGCCGGCTTGGAACTGCACCGGCCAGTCGACGCGGTAGTCCTGTTCCGCTGCCGCGTGCAGGGTCCAGTGCGGGTCGTACAGGTGGGTGCGGCCGATCGCGCACAGGTCGGCGCGTCCGGCCAGCAGGATGGAGTTGACGTCGTCGTAGGAGGCGATGGCACCGACCGCGATGACGGCCGCGCCGGTGACCTCGTGGCGGATCCGGTCGGCGAACGGGGTCTGGTAGCTGCGGCCGTACGCCGGGCGTTCGTCGGCGGTGACCTGGCCGGTGGAGACGTCGATCGCGTTGGCGCCGTGAGCGACGAACGCGCGGGCGATCTCCACGGCGTCGTGCTCGGTGTTGCCGTCGGGAGCCCAGTCGGTCGCGGAGATGCGCACGATCATCGGGCGCTCGGCCGGCCACACCGCGCGCACGGCGTCGAACACCTCCAACGGGTAACGCAGGCGGTTCGGAAGCGGGCCGCCGTACTCGTCGGTGCGCTGGTTGGCGATCGGCGAGAGGAACGACGACAGCAGGTAGCCGTGCGCGCAATGAAGTTCGAGCAGGTCGAACCCGGCTTGGGCACCACGTTCCGCCGCTGCGACGAACTCGGCGGTGATCCGGTCCATCTCTTCGCGGCCGATCTCACGCGGCACGGGAGAGCGCGATCCGTACGGCAGCGGCGAGGGTCCGACGGTCTCCCAGTTGCCGTCCGGCAGCGGTTCGTCCATGCCCTCCCACATCAGCCGGGTCGAGCCCTTGCGGCCGGAGTGGCCGACCTGCAAACCGATCCGGGCGGTGCTCCGCGAGTGCACGAACTCCACGATCCTGGCCCACGAGTCGCGTTGCTCGTCGTTCCACAGACCGGTGCAGCCCGGCGTGATGCGGCCTTCCGGCGAGACGCAGACCATCTCGGTCATCACCAGGCCCGCGCCGCCCATCGCCTTGGAACCCAGGTGCACCAGGTGGAAGTCGCCCGGCACGCCGTCGACCGCGGAGTACATGTCCATCGGCGAGACGATCACCCGGTTCTTCAGCTCCAGCTCTCCCAGGCGGAACGGCTGGAACATCGCCGGAGCTGATCCCGGAAGTCCTTGCGAGGCAGCGAAAGCGGCATCGACGCGGTCAGCGAACTCCTCGTCGCGGGTGCGGAGGTTGTCGTAGGTGATCCGGCGGGACCGGGTCAGCAGGTTGAAGCAGAACCGGGTCGGCTCCTGCTCCGCGTACATGCCGATGTTCTCGAACCACTCCAGCGACGCCTGCGCGGCCCGCTGAGTGGACTCCACGACCGGGCGGCGTTCGGCTTCGTACGCCTTGAGCGCGGTCTGGACGTCGGCGTGCTCGTGCAGGCAGGCGGCGAGGGCGAGCGAGTCCTCCATGGCGAGCTTGGTGCCGGAGCCGATCGAGAAGTGGGCGGTGTGGGCGGCGTCGCCGACGAGCACGAGGTTGCCGTGCGACCAGCGCTCGTTGCGCACGGTGGTGAAGCTGAGCCACTTCGAGTTGTTGGCGAACACCTGGTGTCCGGCCAGTTCCTCGGCGAACATCTCGCGGATCCGTTCCACGGCCCGTTCGTCGGACACTCCCGGCGGGAACTCCTCGGCGGTGTCGAACCCGGCCCGGCGCCACACGTCCTCGTGCATCTCGACGATGAACGTGGAACCGCTGTCGGAGTAGGGATAGCCGTGGACCTGCATGGTCCCCCACGGCGTGTCCTTGATGAAGAACTGGAACGCCTCGAACACCAGGTCCGTGCCGAGCCACATGTACTTGTTGTGCCGCCGGTCCAGCTTCGGCCCGAAAACGTCCGAAAAGGACTGGCGGGTCAGCGAGTTGACGCCGTCCGCGCCCACCACCAGATCGTAGGAGCCGCGCAGGAGCTCGGCAGCGGGTGCGGGCGTCGAGAAGTGCACCACCACGCCG
>NZ_JBEXPJ010000267.1:0-7652 GCF_040611995.1 Lentzea sp. NPDC006480 | reverse complement strand
ACAACAACTCACCGATCGGCGGGAACCTGACGAACAACTGCCTCGGCAGCGTCCCGGCAGTCCCCAGCTGCACCGGATGACCACGTCCGGACGGCAGGTTGGTCGCGGTCACCTCATCGGCCCTGTTCGGCGTGTGTAGCGGAGTTCTACGCTGGCAAGGCATCCCGCCCGGCCGGACCATCTGCCGGACCGCATCGGCTTGACGCGGTGGATCGGGATGCGTCGGACATCCGCTCCGGACCTTGGCGGCGCAAGCGTCGAGTTGCTGACGCGTCGAGGGAGGCCGCCGAGATGTTTCCGCTCACGGCGCCGGCTGACTTGTCACGGGGGTTGAGCGCCGTTCGCCGACCTTGCCGGGACTGTCACTGCAGCCGGTTCCGAGCTCTCGTGTGTCTGGTCGGTGTCCTGAGTGGACAGGCCGGCCGTGCCGACGGCCGAAGTTCACCGGCGGCCGTCGAGCTTCCGTGACGAGCCGCATCCGAAGACCGCCTGGGCGTTCCGTCTCGCCGCGGGACGAAGCAGATTGAGCGTTTCGCCGTGCGAGTGTCGCGGCAGGAACCGGGCTGTTGCTGATGTCCGTGCTGGCGGCTTCGCCAAGTTCGTCGCGCTGGACGGGCTGGTGTTCAAGGGGGATCCAGCGCAGACGGCCTTGCACAGCTGGAGTTCACCGCGTTCAACGACGTGAGGATGGCCCCGCCTCACTCTCAGCGAATCAACTGAACAGAGAGAGCGAATGCCATGTCTGCACCCGAGAAGCCCCTCGTGCCGGCCGTCGCCGATGCGGCGATGCCGCACAGCGGGCCGACGACCGCCTCGACCAGGAAGACCGCGACTCTCGTCGGGTTGCTGTTCCTCGTCGCCACCATCGCGTTCATCTTCGCGGACACGCTCATCGGCGGAGTGCTGAGCCGGCCGGATTTCCTGGCCGGTGCGTCCGCCGACACCGCGAGCCTGGCCACCGGTGCGTCTCTGCTGGCCGGTCAGTTCGGGGTGGTGGGTATCGCGGTCCTGCTGTTTCCGTTGCTGAAACGCCACGGTGAGTCGCTGGCCCTGGCACACGTCGGGTTCCGGGTCGCGGAGCTCGCCGCGAGTCTGTTCTACCTGGCAGTCCCGCTTCTGGTGCTCGAACTCGGTGCCGGGGTGCGCGATGGCACCGTCGACACTGCCACCTCGGCGAGTCTCGGTGCCCTGCTGCGGGCGCAGTACGGCGCGTCCACTCTGCTGATCTATCTGGTCACCACGGCGGCCGGCACGTGCATGGCCGTGCTGCTGTACCGATCGCGGCTGATCCCGCGTCCGCTGGCAGTCCTCGGTCTGGTCAGCTATCCCGCGCTGCTGGCGGGGTGCGTGCTGGACATGTTCGACGTCGTCGACGTGTCACAAGGCGTCGGGCTCATCGCACTGGTTCCTGGCGGCATGTTCGAGCTGATCCTCCCGATCTGGTTGTTCGTCAAGGGATTCGCCTTCCCCGCCCAGAACTGAGGGCAGGCCGGGCGGAGACCGGGTAGTGCCCGCTGCGTAGGCGGCCTCGTCCGTGTTGATGATCCGCAGGTGCCGGGGCACGCCTAGCGTTGCCCAGGTGATTCCCTGGTGGTTGCTGGTCGTCGCCGTGCTCGGCGTCAACTTCACGCTGTGGGGAACCGTTGGACTGCTGCGTGTTCTGGCGAGCCGGGGACGTGCGGACACCCGGCCCCCTGCTCGGCTGACGGTCGACGACGTGGCTGTGTTGATGGCCGCGCACAACGAGGAACTCGTCATCACGGACAGTCTCGAATCCGTCGCGAAACTGTTGCCGCGGCACAACATCCACGTCGTGTCGGACGGGTCGCACGACCACACCGTGGAGCTGGCCCGGTCGCAGGGCGTGCACGTCATCGAGACCGCGTCGAACATCGGCAAGGCGGGCGCGCTGGAAGAGGGCATCAGGCGGTTCGGTCTGGCCGAGAAGTACGAGGCCGTGCTGCTGCTGGACGCGGACACGCGACTCGAGAGCGACTACTTCGAGCACTCCCTGCCGTTCTTCGACGACGACCGGATCGTGAGCGTCGCAGGATGCGCGGCGAGTGACTGGAGCACACCACCCCGGACGACGCTGGGCGCGCTGCTGGTCACGCACAGAGCGCGTGTCTACGCGCTGACCCAGCGGCTGCTGAAGTTCGGGCAGACCTGGCAGCCCACCAACGCGACCTTCATCGTGCCGGGGTTCGCGAGCATGTACCGCACCCGCGTGCTGCCGTCGATCAAGATCGATCAACCGGGGCTGGTGATCGAGGACTTCAACATGACCTTCGAGGTGTACCGGCAGCGCCTCGGCAAGGTCGGCTTCTCCCTCGCGGCCAGGGCCGCGACACAGGACCCGGACACGTTCGACGACTACCTCAAGCAGACCAGGCGGTGGGCACTCGGGTTCTGGCAGTCCGTGCGCAGGCACCGGCCCCGGCTCGACCTCTTCTCCGCGATGCTCGTCGTGTACGTGCTGGAGGTGCTGGTCAGCAGTCTGCTGCTGGTGGTGGCGCCGGTCCTGCTGGTGTTGTTGCTGCTGCCCGAAGTGATCCCGGAGCTGGCGGACTGGGGCGTCAGCGCGGTGATCTCCGAGTACGTCAACCCCAGGTCGATCCTCCTCGGTGTGCTGCTGCCCGACCTGGTGCTGACGGTGGGCGTCGCGATCGCCGAACGCCGGGCGCGCTACCTGCTGTTCGCCCCGTTCTACGTGCCGATGCGGGTGGTCGACGCGGTGACCGCGCTGCGCACCCTGCCCCGGGCCTGGCTGGAGCACTCGACCGGCAGGTGGGTCAGCCCTGCGCGGCGCAAGCTCAACCAACCGGGTGGTGGTGAGGCCGCGGTCCCGAAACTGGGGGCGGTGCTGGCCGCCGCGGCCGCGCTCGCCCTGGCGTTGCGGGTCTGGCTCGTGTCACCGACGCTGCCCGCGTCCGGTGCGGAGCAACGGCTGATCGACTCCGCGTTCGCCTCGCTGGGCGGTCTTCCCGGCGGCGGCAAGGGAGTCAGCGAGCTGCAGCTGCAGGGTTACCTGTCGCTGACGCGTGCGTTGGAGCGGTACGACTCCGTGTTGCTCGCCGCGCGGGAACTGTCGGTGGTCGCCACGGGTGTCGCCGCGCTGTCCACGGTCGCGCTGCTGGTGTTCGGGCTGCGGATGCGGCTGCCCGCGGTGGGTGTCGCGGTGCTGTTGCCGGCGTTCAGCGGACCGGCGGTCGCGGCGCTGGTACCGGTGGGCACGGGTGCGCTGGCGGCGGCGTGGACGATGCTCGCCTGCGCCCTGCTGGTGCCGGGACTGCAGCGCAAGGACGGTTTCCTGCTGACCCTCGGCGGTGTCGCGGCACTGGGCGCCGTGCTGACCGCGCCGATCCTGATCGTGCCGCTGCTGGCCGTGTGTGCGCTGTGGGTGCCGCTGATGGCCGCGCCGCTGGTGATCCTCGCGGTCGTGCTGCAGCTGGTGGGAGGCGGGTGGACGGCCGTCGTCGTCGCGGAGGCGTTGACGGTCGAGCAACGGATCGTGCTGCTGGCGACCGCGTTCCTGGTCGCGCTGCCCGCGTTGCTGCGCAAGGAGACCCGGCTGCTCGCGGCGGGTGTGCTGGTGATCGCCGCACAGTGCGCGTGGTTCGGCCCGGCGGCCGATGTGCTGCTGCCGGTGCTGGTCGTGCTGTCCACGGCCGTGCTCGCGGGCCTGCTGGACGCCGTGCGGCGCCCGGCACTGCTCACCTGCGCGGTCGTGCTGAGCGTCCTGGTCGCGGTCGCCGGGACGCTGTTCGTGCCGCGCATCGGACGGTGGCAGCAGGAGACCGCGCTCGCCGGATGGATCAGGGAGAACACGCCACCGACCACGATCCTCACCGCGCCGGAGGGGATCTGGTCGGAACTGGTGCACGCGGGTCTGCCCCCGGACCGCGTGCACCGCTCCGGGCCCGCCACGTTCGACGTGGTGGCGGGCAAGGGGAACGACGCCGTGGTGGCCCGGTTCGGCGGCTATGCCCTCCAGTACCGCGACAGACCGTCCGTCGAGAATTCGGTGGTGCGGTTGAACGCGGGCCGCCAGCTCGCGGCGAACCCGCGGCTGCTCGTCACCGACCAGGTCGCCCTCGCCCTGCGGGACGGACTGGTCGACCTGCGTGCGATGACGTTGCTCGCGGGGCTGAGCGCCGACCACGAGATCGTCGTCGCGGACGCGAGGACGACGGAGCCGGAGCAGGGTCTCGGCACGCCTCGCCGCGAGGTCGTGCTGTCCGCTGTGGACGGTCGTGGCGTCGACTACCCGGCGTCCAGGCAGGTTCTGACGATGTGGCTGAACGTGCAACAGGCGCCCTACGCGCCTTCGAGCATCCGGATCACTCCGCAGGGAGCGGTCATCACCTGGCTAGTGCAGGAGGAGTCATGAGAAGAGCGTCCATCGGATTTGTGGTCGCGGTGCTCGCCTCGATGGTCTGGGTGGTGCCGGCTCACGCTGCGACCGGCACCTACCTGCGACTGGCGCACCTGTCGCCGGACACGCCGCAGGTCGACGTGACCGTGAGCTCGTTCGAGCACCCGGAGGCGACGGTGCGCATTCCCGGCGTGGGGTACGGAGTTCTCTCCGACTACCAGCGCGTCGAACCCGGCACGTACACGATCGCGATGCGTCCGTCGGGCGCGGATCCGAACAGCCCGCCGGTCATCTCCGCGACGCTGCCCGCGACCGCGGGCAAGGCCTACACGGTCGCGGGCCTGGGCAAGTTCGCCTCACTCGCGTTGAAGGTGCTCGACGACGACATCACGATGCCGCCGTCCGGGCAGGCCAGGATGCGCGTCGTGAACGCCGCGCCGCTGACAGGTGACCTGAAGATCGTCCGCGGTGAGAAGGCGCTGATCGACAACGCGGCCTTCGGCACCGCGACGCCGTACTCGCTCGTGCCGGCGGGGACCACCGGGCTCAAGGTGACACCGAAGTCCGGCAGCCAGGTCGACCTCGCGGTGCCGCTGGAGGCGGGCGGCGTCTACAGCGTTCTCGTGCTGGAGCACAACGGCCAGCTGTCCACTGTGGTCCGCACCGACGCCAAGGGCGCCGAGGTCGTGCCGGTGGGAGGACAGCAGACCGGTGTCGGCGCGGGTGGTGTGCCGTGGCAGCCGTTCGTGCTGGCCGGGTTCATCGTGCTCGGCTTCCTGGTGCTGCGGCGCAGGATCGCGTGATCCGTGCGCTCGTGGTCGCGCTGCTGCCCGCTCTGATGCTGGCGGCGGACGCGGTCACGGCCGGGGTGCAGCCCGTCGTGGCGCCACCGGTGGCGCCGATGACCTCCGGCTGGGGACCGGTCACGTCACAGCCCCGTCCGCCGATGGTGGCCGACGGGGCGGTGCCGCGACCGGTCGCCGTGCGGGTGCCGGCGATCGGGGTGCGCAGCGCGCTGGTCGACCTGGCCGTGGGCGGTGGCGGTGAGCTGGTGCCGCCGGAGCGGTACGACCAGGCGGGGTGGTTCGCCGCGGGACCCGCACCGGGTGGCAGCGGCCCGGCGATGATCGCCGGGCACGTCGACTCCCGTGCGGGACCGGGTGTGTTCAGCCGCCTGCACGAGCTCGAGCAGGGGGACGACGTCATCGTCACCCGCGTGGACGGGAGTGAACTGCGTTTCGTCGTGCGCAAGGTCTACGCCGCGCCGAAGACCGCCTTCCCGACCGACCTCGTGTACTCGCCGACGCCGGTGTCCGAGCTGCGTCTCGTCACCTGCGGCGGCCCATTCGACCAGGCTTCCCGCAACTACCAGGACAACGTGATCGTCGAGGCGGTCCTGCAGGTCCCGTAGCGCGAAGCCTCATGCGTTTGCACGAGGACACGCACGCCTTTCGGTAGGACCGTGGGGCCATGAACCAATGGCGGGTCCTCCTCGTCGACGACCACCAGATGCTGACCGAGGCACTGACGGCGAAGCTCTCCGCCGCACCGGACCTGTGGGTGGTCGGCAGTCGTACGACCGACGACCAGCGCCTGACGGACACGGTGCTCCGGCTGCGGCCCGATGTCATCACGATCGAGATCGAGCAGTACGGTCTCGCGATCGCCGATGTGCTGTGCGCGTTGCGCGACGCCTGGCCGGCCACCCGGATCGTCGTGCTGACGGCGAGCCACGACCACCTCCACGCGGTGGAGGCGGCGCGTGCGGGCGCCGACGGGTGGGTGCACAAGTCGAGCTCACCCGAGCACCTCGTGGAAGTGTTGCGCGGCGTGTGCCGTGGGCAGGCGAGCTTCCCGTCCGAGCACCTGGGGGCCGTCCTGCGCGAGTTGCGCGAGGACGTGCGCCGGGTCCGCGACGGAAGTGGTCCGCTCGACGCGCTGAGCACACGTGAACGCGAGGTGCTGCAGGCGATCGTGGACGGCGGCCGGGGTGACGAGATCGCGGACCAGCTCTCGGTTTCGGCGAACACCGTGCGCACTCACACGAACAGCATCTTCACCAAACTGGACGTTCACAGCAGGCTGGAGGCCGTCTCCGTGGCACGGGCCGCGGGACTGCGGCCGGGCAGCCATGCCGACGGCGTAGCACCGCTCACCCCGCGATGTGATCCGGCCACAGGCACCGGCGCCTAGTGTCGATTCGTGGATGTGAAGTCAGTTGCCATCATGGGTATGGGGTACGTCGGACTTCCGACCGCGCTCGGGCTCTACTCGGGTGGCGTGCGGACGATCGGCATCGACATCAGCGAGCGCAGGCTCTCCGCGATCAGGGACGGTTCGGCCGACCTGCTCGACGAGGACCGGCTGAGACTGATCGAGGCCTTGGGGGACAACAATTTCGTGCTCACCACGGATGCCTCCCTCCTGAGCGGCGCCGGGGCGGTGATCGTGTGCGTCCCGACGCCGCTCGACCGCTACCTCACGCCCGACCTGACTCCGTTGCGGGCGGCGTGCGCGTCGGTCGTCGAGCGCGTCGTGCCGGGACAGGTGCTGATCCTGACCTCGACCAGCTTCGTCGGCACGACGCGCGAGCTGCTGATGGAACCGTTGCTGCGCAGGGGATTGGTGCCGGGACGGGACGTCTACGTGGCGTTCAGCCCGGAACGGATCGATCCCGGCAGGCCGGACCACCTCCAGCAACGGACTCCGCGCGTCGTCGGCGGGGCCACGCCGGAGTGCACCGAACGCGCCCGTGCCGTGCTGCGGCTCGTCGCGCCGATCGTGCACCAGGTGAGCTCACCGGAGGCGAGCGAGCTGACCAAGCTGTACGAGAACTCGTTCCGCGCGGTCACCTTGGCGCTGGCCAACGAGTTCGCCGAGATCAGCAGGTGCTTCGGGTTGGACCCCATCGAGGTGACGCACGCCGCCGGCACCAAGCCGTACGGGTTCCTGGTGTCCTACCCCGGTCCGGGTGTCGGCGGGCACTGCATTCCGTGCGACCCGCACTACCTGTTGTGGCAGCTGCGGAGATCGCGGCGCACGGCACCCATCGTCGAGGAGGCGATGCGGTCGATCGCCCGGCGTCCCCGCCAGGTCGTCGATCACGCGGTGGAGACGTTGTCGGCTGCCGGGCGCGGCATGAACGGCGCCCGCATCGTGGTCGTCGGCGTTCATCTCGCTCGGTGTCTTCAGGCCGCCCAGCCACTCGCCGCCGTTGAACTGGCCCGCGTCCGCGGTCAGGTCCGCCAGCGTGTTGGTGTCCGCGAAGCTCGCCGTC
>NZ_JBEXPJ010000266.1:0-7699 GCF_040611995.1 Lentzea sp. NPDC006480 | reverse complement strand
GCGGGGTAGCTCTACAACCGCTGGAGCAGGAAGCGCTGGTTGGCACCGCTGCCCACGGCGTACTGGGAGACGCGGGCACCGTCAGCGGTCGAGGACTCCCAGACGTCCATGGTGAGGCCGCTCTGCCGGTTGACCAGGCTGACCACCCCGGCACCCTGGTCGACGACCTGCCACTGCTGGGCCGTCGCGCCGGTGTCGGTCTGCTGGGTGATGTCCGCGCCGCTGCTCGAGCTCGCGACCTGGAGCACGAGACCGCTGTGCCGCGCGCGGATCCGGTAGTGGCCGCCGCCGGAGTCGAGGAAGTCGAACACCTGGTTCAGGCCACCCGTGGCGGTCCACTGGATCGCCTGGGCGCCTGCCGCGGTGGAGGCACCGTTGATGTCGAGGAGTTTGCCGCTGTGCTGGGCGACGAGCCGGTAGTCGACGCCTGGCTGCACCGGGCCGTTGCCGCCGCCCGCGCTGCCGACCGGCTTGCGGGACAACGCCAGCGCCTGACCGAGGTCGGGCAGCGGCTTCAGCCGGTAGGTGTAGGTGTAGTCCCGGTTCGGGAAGAGCTTGTAGGTGTCCAACGGTTGCGCGCCCCAGCTGTCGTTGCCGCCGACGCCCGTCTGCCGGAGGTTCAGCCGCAGCACCACGTCCTGGCGCCGGGTCAGCTGGTAGTCGTGCCGGGTGCCCTTCGAGAGGTCCTCCGGGGTGAAGTAGGACGCGTTCACCTCCAGCAGCGGTTCGGCGGACGCGAGCAGGCCGCGGCCGGTGCCGTTGACCAGGGCCACCCAGCGGACGTCGGTCTTGTTGCCGTTCTCCTGCGGGCGGAGGTAGCCGGTCCACTGCTCGGCGACGGTCGAGGAGTACACGCCGACGTCGGAACCGGTCTTGCGGTCCCACTGGTTCTCGTGCGGGCCCCGGCCGTAGTAGCGCAGCCGGGAGAGCTCACCCGGCACGAACAGCATCGTGCCCACCTCGGGGATGTACGGCAGGTTCGACGATCCGGGGTGCAGGGTGTTGTCGACCTTGATCTCGCCGTTGCCGTAAATGGTGTACGTCGTCGAGAACGTCGACACCGTGCTGGTCGGCAGGGTGCCGCTCACGGTGACCCGCACCGCGCGGTCCGACGGCCGGTCGAGCGTCACCCGGCTCACCGTGCGGTTCGAGCCCGCGTTGCGCCACGTGCCGTTGCGGTTGGGGTGGCCGTTGCCGTTGTCGTTGTCGGTCGGCGCCCGCCAGAAGTTGGGCACGGGGCCCGAGTTCAGCAGCCGCATGCCCATCGCGTCGTAGGAGGTGATCAGGCCGGACGCCTTCGCGATGACCACGCTGAAGTCCTGGCCGGTGACGGTGATCCGGTCGCCGGTCTCGGCGGCGGTCACCACCGGCACCGACGTGACCGGCGTCGGCACGACCGGCGGACTGCCGAGGTTGACGGGCAGTTGTTGTTTGGCCACCTCGAAACCCGCGTCCGCCCACGGTGCCGCCGTCCGCAGCTTGAACGACAGCTGGAGGAAGTGTTCCTCGCCCGGCGCCGGGTCGGCCGGGCGCTGGACCGGCACCTGCACGGTCTTGGTGGACAGCGGGGGGATGTCGAGCTGCGCCGCCGTCAGCTCTCCACTTTGGACAACGGTGCCGTCGGCGACCAAAGCCCAGGCGCCGACGAACTCGTTGACATTGGTGAACAGGTACTCGTTGGTGATCTGGACCGAACCCGCGGCACCGGCGCTCGCGACGTTGATCGCCTGGTAGACCTGCTTGACCTCGACGGCCTTGCCGCTGATCCGCCGGTCGGGGGTGACGATGCCGTCGCCGCTGAAGGCACCGTCGTTCGGGTTGTCGCCCCAGTCGCCGCCGTAGGCCAGGTACGTTGCGCCGGAAGACGACTTCCAGGTGAGGGCCTGGTCGACGAAGTCCCAGATCCAGCCGCCCTGCAGGATCGGGTTGGCTCGGATGACGTCCCAGTACTCCTTGAGGTTGCCGGTGGAGTTGCCCATGCTGTGGGAGTACTCGATCATCACGTACGGGCGGCGGTCGTTGGTGTCCCGCGCCCGGTTCGCCACCCCGGCGGGGCTTTCGTACATGGCGGAGCGGATGTCGCTCACCTGGGGGCGGTTGTCGCCCTCGTACTGGATCATCCTGGTGGGGTCGGCCGCGCGGATCCAGTCGCGCATCGCGACGAAGTTGCTGCCACCACCGGCCTCGTTGCCGAGCGACCACATGATCACCGAGGGGTGGTTCTTGTCCCGGTGCACCATCTGCGCGGCGCGGTCCAGCACGGCGGGGGCCCAGTCCGCCTTGGAGTCGGGGTAGTTGTCGCGGATGCCGTGGGTCTCCAGGTTGGCCTCGTCCACGACGTACAGCCCGTACTCGTCGGCGAGGTCGTACCACACCGCGTTGTTCGGGTAGTGCGACGTGCGCACCGAGTTGATGTTGAGCTGCTTCATCACCGTGATGTCGCGGACCAGGTCCGCACGGGTCAGCGCCGCGCCGCGGTCCGGGTGCATCTCGTGCCTGTTGGTGCCGCGCAACGACACCGGCTTGCCGTTGATCCGCATCAGGCCGTCCTTGAGCGCGAACTCGCGGAAGCCGACCCTGGCCGACACGGTCTGGATCACCGTGCCCGCCGGGTCCTTCAGCGACAGCACCGCCGTGTACAGGTTCGGGTGCTCGGCGGACCAGAGTCGTGGCCCCTGCACCGCTTTGGAGCCGCGCGCGGTCGCCTCCTGACCGGGCGCGGGTGAGTTCACCGCCGTGCGCAACGGTTCCGGCCACACCGGCTGCCGGTTCTGGTCGTACAGCTGAGTTTCCACGGAGAACGTGCCCGGCTGCTGGCCGCCGCTGCTGCGCAGGACCACCGCGACACCGAGGTCGGCGTTGGTGTAGTTGTCCCGCAACGGTGTGGTGATCGTGAAGTCGCGCAGGTGCACGGCCGGCAGCGAGTAGAGGAACACCGGCCGGAAGATGCCGGACAGCCGGATCATGTCCTGGTCCTCCAGCCAGTCCCCGTCCGGGTACCGGAAGACCTCGACCGCGATCAGGTTCGAGCCCGCGCGGACGTTGTCGGTGATGTCGAACTCCGACGGCGTGTACGACCCTTCGCGGTAACCGACCTTGGTGCCGTTGACCCACAGGTAGAACCCGGACTTCACGCCCTCGAAGTGGACGTGGACCCGGCGTCCCTGCCACGCGGGCGGAAGCGTGAACGTCGTCCGGTACTGGCCGACCGGGTTGACCCGTTGCGGCGCGAACGGCGGCTGCGCGTTCTCGTTCTGGCCGTTGCCGCCCCACCACGGGTAGGTGACGTTGACGTAGATCGGGTTGTCGTAGCCGTGCAGCTGCCAGTTGGACGGCACCGGGATGGTCGCCCAGCCGCTGTCGTCGACGTCGGTCCGCCAGAAGTTCAGATCGCGGTCCGCGGGTTTGTTGACGTGCTTGAACCTCCAGGTGCCGCTGAGGTCGAGCCGGAACGGCGAGTTCGTGCGGTCCGCCGCCAGTGCCTGGGTGAGGTCCGCGTACGGCATGAACGTCGCGTGCGGCGGCTGGGCGTTGACCTGGAAGATCCCGATGTTGTTGTTCCACTCGGGATAGCCGTTGGGCGGGTCGGGCCAGGCCGCGGCGGTCTCGGCAGGCGTGGGCGCGGCTCCTGCGGATGTGCCCAGTGCGGGAACGGCCAGTGCCGCGAGCCCGCCGCCGAGCAGCGTGCGCCGGCGGATGATGCGGCGGTGGACCTGCTGAGCCTCGTCTGATGAGTTGGACAACGTTCGTCTCCTAGCCGGTCAGCAGGGGGAGTTGGTTTGCGTCAGCAGGCCCAGCCGCCACGGCAGGCTGTTGTAGTCGCCGCCGGAGCTGGGATCGCGCCCCTGGTACAGGTAGCGCAGGTTGCACGGGCTGATGCTCAGCGTCTGGTCGCGACCGGACCGGATCATCTCGCCGTGACTGATGTCGCGCGTCCAGGACCCGGTGGGGAACGTGACGTTGGCCGCGCCCGCGAGCGGTGAGCTCTCGGTGTCGGCCAGCGCCGTCCACGGCCCGGAGATGCTGCCCGACGTCCAGGACCGGAAGTACCGGCCCTGCGCCCCGATCGCCTCGACGATCAGCAGGTACTGGTCCGCACCTTCCACCTTGTACACATTGGACGCTTCGAAGAGCGCGTACTTGTCCGAGTCCTGCGCGGCGATGACCGGTTCGCTCATGCCGTTCGGGAAGCTCCCGACCGAGGTCTGCGAGCGGTAGAGGTGACCGTTGTCGTCGGAGGAGAACAGGTGGCAGTTCACCGCGTCGCAGATGACCCACATGTCGACCCAGTACCCGCTGCCGATGTTGTCCCTGATGATCTTCGGCATGTCCTGGTAGAAGTGCTTCGGAGCGGTCCACCCGGCCGGGTTGCCGATGTCCGGGTTGGTCGAGTAGGCGGCGTTGCCGTCCTGGTAGACCAGGTACCACAGGTTCTGCGGCGCGAAGTAGAACACCTCGGGTGCCGCCCGGTAGCCGGCGCCGATCCCCGACCTGTCGAGGTAGAAGTGCGGTGCCGCGCTCGCCTGTGCCCAGTCCGCGAAGCTCAGGTAGACCATGTTGTACCCGGCCGCGTTCGCCACGCTGGCGAAGACGTGCCACTTCCCGTCGTGGAACACCACCGTCGGGTCCTTGATGCCCGCGATGGTGTGTGAGGAGTCGGACTTCGGCGAGATCAGCTGCTGGCTCGAGCTCCAGGAGTAGCGCGACGGCAGGGGACCGGGTCCAGGGCCTGGACCCGGGTCGTTCAGGCCGGTCCACTGCTGGTTGGTGCCCCCGTTGCAGGACCAGATGATCACCTTGGTGCCGTTGGCGGTTCCCCGGCCGTTGACGTCGAGGCACAGTCCTGATTGGACGTTCGTGAGCGTGCCGTTGCCGCCCACGTTCCACCTCTGGTTGTTGCCACCGGTGCAGTTCGCGATGATCGAGTTCGCGCCACTGCCGGTGCCGGAGGTGTCCAGGCACCGCTTGGAGTCGCCGGTGTAGACCGAGATCTCACCGGACGCCGCGCGGGTCCACTGCTGGTTCGATCCGCTGTGGCAGTCCCAGATCTGCAGCTGGGTTCCGGGGGAGGTCGACGAGTTCGGCACGTCGAGGCACTTGCCGGCCGAGACGGAGCGCAGCGTGCCATTGCCACCACCACCGCCGCCGCCGTTCAGCGCGTCGAGCACCGCGGTGTACGCCTGCTTCTTGTTGTAGTTGCCGTCGAACAACAACGGGGTGTCGCCCGCCCGCCACGAGTACTTGTCCGTGATGCCCCACGGGGTGATCCCGGTGCAACGGGCCACCGCCAGGCAGGCCTGCGTCACCGCGCGGTACGTCGCGGCCTGGGCGGAACCGGAGCCGCCGACGTCGAGCTCCGTGATCTGCACGTCGACGCCGAGGTCGGCGAACCGTTGCAGGTTCGCCTGGTAGCTGCTCAGGTTCGCGCCCTGGCCGAGGTGGCTCTGGAAGCCGACGCAGTCGATCGGCACGCCGCGGGACTTGAAGTCGCGCACCATGTTGTAGATGCCGGTGCTCTTGGCGTTGATGCCGTCGGTGTTGTAGTCGTTGTAACAGAGTTTGGCGTTGGGATCGGCGGCGCGGGCGGTGCGGAACGCGTCCTCCATGTACCCGTCGCCGAGCCGTTGCTGCACGAACCACTGACGCCGGGTGCCGTTCTCCTCGAACGCCTCGTTCACCACGTCCCAGGCGTAGATCTGGCCCTTCCAGTGGCCGGCCACCTGATTGATGTGGTTCGAGATCGCCGCGCGCAGGTCGTTGCCGTTCAGGCCGCTCACCCAGCCGGGAATCTGCTGGTACCAGACGAAGGTGTGGCCGCGGACCGACATGCCCCGGCTGCGCGCCTGGCTCACGATCTGGTCCGCCGGGCCGAAGTTGAACTGGTTGCGGCCGGGCTCGACGGTGTCCCATTTCATCTCGTTTTCCGGGGTGACGCTGGTGAACTCCGTGCCCCACGTGTTCACGTACGCCGAGTCGCCGAGATGGCTCTGGGAGATCGCGGCGCCGAAGTAGCGGCCGCTCTGCGCCGCCGCGGCACCGAGCGTGTTCGCGGCGGCGGTGGCAGGGGCGGAGAGCGCTGTTGTCAGGCTGGCCGCGGTGAGTCCGGCGGCGGTCAGAGCGGCGAGTGCCGATCTGCCACGCCGTCGCAGGGATGGACTGGTGGACATCGAACCCCTCGTTTTCGTCGCTGAAAAAGGGCTTCAGGGCAGGGCTATCCGAGCGCCCATTGCTGGTTGCTGCCGCCGTTGCAGGTCCACAGCTCGACCAGGGCGCCATCGGCGGTGGACGCGCCGGTCACGTCCAGGCACAGTCCTGATTGGACGCCGGTGATCGTGCCGTTCGGGTTGAGCTGCCACTGCTGGTTCGCCTGGCCGTTGCAGCTCCAGGTGATCACCTTGGTGCCGGCCGTGGTGCCCGCGCCGTTGGCGTCCAGGCACAGGGTGGCGCCGCCCGCGGTGACAGTCAGCTGGTTCTCCGCTGTGCGGGTCCAGTTCTGGCCGGTCTGGCCGGTGCAGGAACGGATCTGCAGCTGGGTGCCGGAGCTCGCCCCGTCGAGGCACTTGCCCGCGCCGCTCGCGTGCAGCGGGCCGGTGCCGGTGCTGGCCCCGATGGTGTAGCCGGCGGCGGTGATGTTGGCCTGCACCGCGTCCTCGGTGGCGTTGGACGGGTAGCCGGCGGTCATCACACCCTCGTAGAACGTGCCCGCGGAACCGATGCTGTTGTCGCCGCCGGTGCCGAGGATGATCGCGCCTTCCTTGCGCATCGGGTTGTACCCGTTGACGTTCGGGCGCTTGCCGTCGTAGTAGGTGGACAGGGCGCCGGTCTGGGCGTTGCCCGCGCGGATGGCCCAGTGGTTGGGCTCGCCCTTGATGATCGCGGTCAGGAACCGGTGGTTCACCGTGGGGTCGTTGGCGTTGTAGCCGGCGTTGACACCGGAGAACAGTCCGTTTTCGAGGTCCGCCATCACCCAGGGGCCGTTGCCCGTGCCGTAGCCCCAGACCTTGATGTTGCCGAAGTAGATGGCTTCCATCGTGCCGTTGCCGTTGTCCCGGCTGTTGCGCTCGGCGTTGCCGTAGTCGAAGCAGCAACCGCCGTTGTAGTGCGTGCCGTTGAAGATCGCGTACATGCCCTCGGGCTGGTCACCGGTCGCCGTGCCGGTGGCGTTGTTGTTGCGGTACCCGGTTCCTGGCGCCACGAACACGCCGTACGCCTTGTGCCCGCCGACCGTGATCGGCGCCGCGGTGGCGTTCGCCAGGTTGTCGTAGCCTCCCGGCGCCGGACCGGGGAATCCGCCGGGCGGTGCCTGGGTGAGGTGGTTGTGCCGGGGAGACTGGTCGTAGATGACCGTGATCAGGCAGGTCGTGTTGGCGCAGAACGAATCCTGTGCCGCCGCGTCGGCCACCCCACCCGCACTCAGCGGGCCGATGTCCCGCGTTGAGTTGTCCGACGAACGACGTACCTGGTACAGCGCCCCGGTGTACGAGCCGTACAACGCGCGGGTCGTGCTGTGCGCGGCCACGCAGGGCGTGTTTCCGGCGGCGTAGATGTCGCACGGGCCCTGCACGGCGGCTTGCGACGTGCCTGCCGTGGCGCCCGCGACCAGTGTCATCGTGGCGCCTGCGCCGGCGACCAGTCTGATGAGCCAACGTCCAGCCGGAGCAGACGATCGCCGTCCTCGGCCTCGGCCCGATCGGCGACA
>NZ_JBEXPJ010000265.1:0-7758 GCF_040611995.1 Lentzea sp. NPDC006480 | reverse complement strand
GTGTCGATCACGGTGAGCTTGTTGTCGTTGGAGTTCGTCACGTAGCCGCGGGTCCCGTCGAACGCGACCGCTGCCATGTACGGCGAGTTCGCGCCAGCATGCCCTGCACCCTGGGCCGCCCGGCCGCGCTGCTGGGCGAGCGCTGGACGTTGTTGCTGCTCCGCCAGATCTTCCTGGGCACCCGCCGCTTCGAGGACTTCCAGGCGACCATGGAGATCTCGCGCAGCGTGCTGACTGATCGGTTGAACGTGCTGCTGCAGGAGGGCGTGCTCAAGCGCGTGCCCTATCAGGAAGATGGGCGCACACGGCACGAGTACCGGCTCACGGACAAGGGCCGCGATCTCTACCCGGTGATGATGGCGCTGCGCACGTGGGGCGAGAAGTGGATGGCGACCGAGGAGGACGAGTCGTTCCACCTGCACCACCGCGACTGCGGCGGCGGGGTGCGGGCGAAGGTCGAGTGCACGGACTGCGGCGCCGAGCTGACGGCGCGCGATGTGCAGGTGACGGCACGTTCGTGAACTTGTACTGACAACTGCGGAAGCCCGGGTGAACTCAATCTTCAGTGCATTGCTGAAGACGGTTGCAGGGCGCAAGTGTTCTTGTCATGACAAGAGCTGCTCTTGCGTTACTGCTGCCCCTGCTGCTGCTCGTCCCGGCTGCCCACGCGGCCCCGGCGAAGACGCCGAAGGTGCTGGTGATCGGCCTCGACGGCGCTCGTTACGACAAGCTGCTGTCGGCTGACACGCCCAACGTCCACGCGCTGCTGAACCGCGGCTACGGCGCCCGCAGCGCGCTGTACGGGTCGGGCATGGCCCAGACCTCCAGCGGTCCCGGCTGGTCCACGATCCTCACCGGCGTGTGGCCGGACAAGCACAAGGTCAAGGACAACTCCTTCTCCGGCAACGCCCTCGCGTCGTACCCGAGCTGGCTGGAGCGGGCGAACACGGCGAACCCCGCGCTGTCGACGTACGCGGCGGTGGACTGGAAGCCGATCGGCGACCAGATCCTGCGTGCCGGCCAGGACCGCAAGTACGTGCTGGACGGCGACACGGCGGGCTACACCGGCTCGGACGAGAAGATCACGGTCGACGCCGAGCAGCATCTGAGGACCAACGCCGCCGACGCCTCGTTCGTCTACCTCGGCCAGATCGACATCGCGGGCCACAGCTTCGGCGCCGACTCCTCGCAGTACGCCGCCGCGATGCGCACCAACGACGCGCAGATCGGCCGTCTCGTCGCCGCCGTCGAGTCGCGGTCGACCTACGCGTCCGAGGACTGGCTGATCATGCTCACCACCGACCACGGCCACACGGCGGCGGGCGGCCACGGCGGTGACTCTCCCGAGGAGCGCATGACGTTCGTGATCTCCACGGGCGCGGCTCGTCCGGCCGTGGCGCCGAAGCTGGTCGACGTGGCGGCTTCCGCTCTCAAGCACCTCGGTGTCGCCGCTTCCCTCGACGGTTGCGCGATCGGCTCCGCGCCGGTCGACGCGTTCGACTCGGTGACGCTGAAGCCGCGTCAGGACGAAACCGGTGTGCCCGCTTCGGTTCTGGGCTGGACGCACCAGGGTCCGGCGGGCTGGACGGTGACCACCTCGTCGTCGATGCCGCAGGGTGTCGCGGAGTGGCAGGGCTGGTCGTTCACGACCGACGAGTTCTGGACTCGCACCGCGCCTTCGCAGTCGCGTGAGGCGAACGTGCGCGCGCGTGGCGTCTTCGCCGTGGCGGACCCGGATGAGTGGGACGACAAGGGTTCGCCGTCGTCGAGCGGCAAGTTCGACTCGACGATGACCTCGCCCTCCTACGACGTGACGGGCAGGTCGAGCGTGCGGCTGGAGTACGGCTCGCACTACCTGCAGGAGGGTTCGCAGACCGGCACGGTGTCCGTGTCGTTCGACGGCGGCCCGGCGCAGCTCGTCAAGACCCACAACGCGGACGGCCTCGCCCAGCAGATCTCGCTGAACGTGACCGTCCCGCCGGGTGCGCGCACCGCCAAGGTGTCGTGGCGGCTCTTCGACGCCGGCAACAACTGGTACTGGGCCGTCGACGCCCCGCGCCTGTCGTAGCTACGGCAGGGCTGAGCGCCACTCGCTGGCGCTCAGCTCCTCCAGTTCCCGCGCTTCCCGCGCACCGAGCTGACCGAAGAGTTGCTTGGCCTGCGCCCACATCTCGTCGTTCGCGGTGGCGGCGGCGAGATCACGCATGGTGCGGGCCTGCCAGATCGGCAGTCCCAGCTCGGTCCATTGCGTGAGCGCGTCCTCAAGCAGGGCAGCAGCCTCGTCGTCTCTTCCCTGAGCCAGCGCGACCTCGCCGAGTGTCCGAGTCATCAACGCGACACCGAACCGGTCGTGCTGCCGTGTGCAGACCTCCAGGCACTCGGCCAGAAGGTCGTCGACGCCCTCCAGTTCGCCCGCCCGCAAAGACGCTTTCGCGAGCGACTGAGCCGCGTACGTGGCACCGAGCTCGTCCCCCGCTTCCCGCAGGATCTGCTCGGCTTCCCGGCTCAGCGCAACGGCTTCCGCGAACGCGCCGGTCGCCCGGTGGCACAAGCTCAAGCCCCGCAACGCCAACGCCTCACCGCGCTGGTCGTCCTGCGCCTGGAACAGCTCCACGCACCGTTCGAACGCCCGCGTCGCCTCCACCAGGTCACCGTGATCGCGGTGGATCGCGCCGACGCCGTAGCTGGCCGCCGCGACGACCCCGTTGTCCCCCAGTGTGATCGCCTGGTCGAGCAGCTCGCGGGCCCGGTCGAACTCGGCCAGGTCGCGGTAGACCGTGCCCATGCCGACGCACGCCACGGCGAGCGTCTCGGGTTCGTCGATCTCGCCCGCGATCTCCGCCGCCTGCTGGAAGCTCGTCAGCGCCGCCGCGAAGTCGTCCTGCTCGTACCGCAACTGCCCGAGCCCGGCCAGCAGCACCGCCTCCGCGCGCCGGTTGCCGCGTTCCCGCGCCGACCGCAGCGCCACCTCGTGCGTGCGCTGCCAGTTGCCGAACTCGTTGCGTGCCGCGAAAGGCGACGACAGCAGCGACGTGATCACGGTCGTGGTCAGCTCGTCGACACCGAGGTCGTGGGCTCGTTCGACGGCGCGCACGACCGCGTCCGTCTCGGAGTGCAGCCAGCCCGTCGGATCTTCCTCGACGTCCTCCGCCAGCCGCGGGTCCGGCTCGATCTCGGTGTGCAGCTTCGGCCGCAACCCCAGCGTCACGCGCGGCAGCTTCTTCACGCCGGTCTCGACGAGCGCGAGCCACGCCTCCAGCAGGCGTGTCACGGCTTCCGTCGCGGGTTCCTGCGCGGCCTGCTCGGCGCCGAAGAGCTGCACCAGGTCGTGGAACCGGTAGCGCACCCGGCCGATCTGGTCGACCCCGGCGACGTCCACCAGGCGCAGATCCACCAGGTGTTCGACGACGTCTTCCGCGTCGTACGGCGAGATGTCCAGCAACGGCGCCGCGACCCACGCACCGAAGTCCGGCAGGTCGAGCAGCGACAGCAGGTGGAATGCCTTGCGGTGCCGGGCGTCCAGCTCGGAGTAGTTGAGCCTCAGCGACGACCGGATCGCGAGGTCGCCGGTCTCCAGCTCGTCGAGCCTCCTGCGTTCGTCCGACAGCCTCTTCGCGAGCGTCTTCAACGGCCAGTGCGGCCGGGCCAGCAACTTCGCCCCGGCGGCTCTGAGTGCGAGCGGCACCCCGCCGCACAGCTCCGAGATCCGTTGCGCCGCTTCGGGTTCCGCGCCGACCCGGTCGGTGCCGACGATCCGGCTGAGCATCTCCTCGCTCACCACGGAGTTGAAGAACCCGAGCTCGATCGGCTCGGCACCCTCCAGCCCGGTGAGCCTGCTGCGGCTGGTGATGATCACGAAGCAGTTCGCGTTGCCCGGCAACAAGGGCCGGACCTGGGACTCGCTGCGGGCGTTGTCGAGCACGATCACCAGCCGCCGGTCGGACACCGTGCGCCGGTACAGCTCGACGCGCTCGTCCGGTGCGGCGGGCTGGTCCTGGCCGGGGATGCCGAGCAGCCCGAGGAACCGCCCGATCACCTCCTGCGGTTCCAGATCCCGCCCCGCGCCGCGCAGATCCGCGAACAGCTGGCCGTCCGGGTACGACTTCCGCAGCAGGTGCGCGGCGTGCACGGCGAGCGCGGACTTGCCCGCGCCACCGAATCCGGACACGACCACGGTCGGCGTCGCGGTGCGCTCCTCACGCCCCTCGGTGAGGCCCAGGACCTGCTTCAACGCCTCCTCGCGGCCGGTGAAGTCGCTGATGTCGGGCGGCAGGTGGTGCGGGACGACCTGCTGCGTCGTCACGACCGGTGCCGTCACCACGGTGGCCTTCGGCGGCGCGGCTTCGAGCGTGCCGTTGAGGATCGCGGTCTGCAGCTCCCGCAGCTTCTCGCCCGGCTCGATGCCCAGTTCGTCCAGCAGGTACTCGCGGGCGTCGCGGTAGACGTTGAGCGCGTCCGCCTGCCGTCCCGCGCGGTGGAAGGCCCGCATGAGCAGCTCGCGGGTGTCCTCACGCGCCGGGTGGGCGTTGGCGAGCGACGAGAGCCGCGCGATGGCGTCCTCGACCCGGTTCTGCGCCAGTTCGCAGCGGCCGAGCCCCTCCTCGGCGCTGAGCCTGGACTCCTCCAGCGTCATCGCGTGCCCGCGGGCGAACGCCGACTCGACGCCGTGCAGGGCCGGGCCGCGCCACAGCGAGAGCCCGTGCTGGTAGTGCGTGATGGCGGTGGCCGGGTCGTCCGCTCGTTCCGCCTGTCGTGCCGTGGTCAGGTGCTTGTTGAACTGCTCGACGTCGCTGTCCACGTCGAGGAGGTAGCCCGGCGCTCTCGTGACCAGCGCCTTGCCGACGGCACGCCGCAACGACGACACGTAGGTGTGCACGAGCGCGCCCGCCGTCTGCGGTGGCGTCTCGTCCCAGATCAGGTCGATCAACCGCTCCACCGGCACCACCTGGCGCGGTTGCAGCAGCAAGGCCGCCAGCAGAGTCCTCGGCTTCGGTCCTCCGAGACTCACCTGTCTGTCGCCGACCCACACTTCGATCGGCCCAAGTACGAGCGCTCGCACGCTCACACCCCCATCCCCCAGATGACCTTCAGGTCTGGTACGAGGATGCATCATCCTCGCCCATCGCGACACGTTTCAGGGTGCGCAGAACAGGGGCGGTTTCTGTTTCCCGCACTCCGTCGAGGCTCCCGACGCGTCCAGTCAAATACTGGTAAAGCTCGCCGCCGCTGCGGCACGTCACGCTGGCCACGAGATTCGCCGGTCCCGTTGTGGCGGCCGCGAAGTACACCTCCGGGTGGGTGGCCAGGGTCGCCCCGGCCTGGGCCAGGTGCCGCGGTTCCACCCGCATCCACAGCCTGGCCTGCGTCGCGAAGCCGAACCGTGCTGGATCGGCGTCCAACTGCAGTTCCAGTACTCCGCTCCTCCTGAGGTGCTCGACGCGTCTGCGGGCGGTCGACTCGGAGGTCCTGGTGGTGGCGGCCAGCTCCGCGAAGCTGGCGCGGCCGTCCGCTTCGAGGATTTTGAGCAGAGCTTCGTCGAGTGGCGTGAGTTCGCCGGCCGGTTCCGGTTCGAGTTCCGGTTGGAGAGCTTCGGCTTCGCCGGGTTCGAGGCAGGCGATGCCACGCCACGTTCCGGGTGACACGAAGCCGCGCAGGATGTTGTGCGCGCTCACGTCCACCAGGCGTCTCGGCAGCCGGTCGAGCAGCAGCTCGTCCGGGCTCTTCACCTGCTGGAGGCATGAGATCTCGGTGCCGCCGGACATCAGGTGCACCCAGAACGTGTCGCCGCGCTTCGCGAGTGCCTGGGCCAGCACGGGGCCGGCGTCCGGAGTGCAGCGGAGTCTCAGAGTCCAGGCGTGGTGACCGAGGCGGAACCGGTTGAGCGCGCCTCTCACCCTGATGCCGTGCTCCTTGAGCCGTTGGTAGCGGCGGGCTGCGGTGTGTTCGGAGATGCCGAGGACGTCGGCGATCTTCGCGAACGGGGCGCGGCCGTCGATCTGGAGCGCGTGCGCGAGTCTCCTGTCGATGGATTCCACCCGCTTGACGATAGTTCGTGGCGGATTCCGCCGCATTTCCGCTTCTGACCGACCGATCGGGGCTCACGTTGCGAAGCTCGGTGCATGGTTGATTTCGAGGGGTTCTACCGCGGTGGCGAGCTGGTCGAGGGGATGCCGCACACCGGTGTGCCGTGGGACATCGGGGCGCCACAGCCGGTCGTCGTGGCGTGGGAGGCCGCTGGGCGGTTCCGCGGGCACGTGCTGGACGCCGGCTGCGGGACGGGTGACAACGCGCTTTTCCTGGCGTCGCGCGGGTTCCGGGTGACGGGCGTCGACATCGCGCCTTCCGCGATCGAAACGGCTCGGTCACGCGGTGACGGCGTCGAGTGGGTCGTCGGCTCCACGTTCACCGGGCAGTTCGACACTGTGCTCGCGAGTGCGTTGTTCCACTGCCTGCCACCGTCGGAACGACCTGGGCTGATGGTGTCGTTGCGCGATGCGGCCGCGGACGGGGCGTTGCTGAACCTGACGTCCCTGGCGGTCGAGGGCGGCCCGTTCGAGGTGAGTGCCGCCGAGCTGCGGACGGCTGTGCGGGACGCCGGCTGGGAGATCACCCGGTTCGACTCGGACGTGATCACCCTGACCGGCGTCGACGGCCTGCCGACGCTGCCGGTGTGGGTCGTGGAAGCTACCGCAACGAGTCGAGGTGCTTGCGCAGCAACGACACCGTGAGCTCCGGGGTCATCCGGTCCGGGTGCAGCACGCCGTCCACGGTGAGGCCGTTCAGCAGTGACGCGAGCCGTTCCGCTTCCAGCTGAACGTCGACGGCGCCCACCGTGCCGTTCTCGGACATGACTGTCAGGGCTCGGTGGCACAATTGGCGAAGTCCGTCGTAGAGCCGTTCGGCGTGCGGCCTCAGCGACGGGCGGGTGCGTGCCGCGGTCGCGAAAGCCAGCCACAGCACGGCTTCGTCGCGCCTGCGCTCGTCGAGCGGCAGCACCTCCGAGAGCACGCGTTCTCCTGGTCGGCGGAGATCTCCCGTGCGGTCTCCGAGTGTCCGCACGTGCGCCATCACGCGTTCGTCGATCGAGTGGATCAGGGCTTCGACCGCGAAGATGATCATGTCGTCGTGGCTGTCGAAGTAGTGCCGGATGGAGCCGATCGCGAGGCCGGCTTCGACGGCCACGTTGCGCAGTGAGGCCTGCTCGACGCCGTCCCGCACGACCACGCGGAACACCGCCTCGGCGACGGCTTGGCGACGGGCGGCTGGGTCGACGACTCTCGGAGACACCTCCCTTTTCTAGCATGACCCTGCTAGTTTAAGTAGCAAGGTCATGCTACTTAGGGGGATGCAATGACATATGTGCTGATAGCGGCCGGTGTGCTGTACGTGTTGGTGCGCCGGTTCAGCGGCGAGCCCTTGAACGCCCGCGACCTGCTGGCGCCGCCCGCGTTCCTGCTGTTCTTCGGGATCCGCGCGCTCGAGGGCTTCCACCTGATCTACCTGCTGCCGTTGGCCGCCGGGTTCGCGTTCGGCGCGCTGCGGGGCATGACGATCAGGCTGTTCGAGCGCGACGGGCACCTGTGGCAGCGGTACACGCCGTGGACGTTGCTCGTGTGGGTGACGTCGCTCGGCGCGTCGCTCGGGCTGGGCCTGCTGATCGGCGGGCACGCGCCGACGCAGCTGTCGATCGGCGTGAGCATGCTCGGCGAGTTGTTCAGCGTCGGGGCCAAGGCGCTGAACACCGGAATTCCGTTCGCT
>NZ_JBEXPJ010000264.1:0-8036 GCF_040611995.1 Lentzea sp. NPDC006480 | reverse complement strand
CGTTGAGCAGGCTGGGCCACGAGGCCGGGATCGGACACGTCACCGCCCACCAACTACGCCACACGTTGGCCACACAAGCCATCAACCGCGGCATGAGCCTCGACGCGATCGCTGCCCTGCTGGGCCACAAAACCCTTGCCATGACTATGATTTATGCCCGTATCGCGGACAAGACCGTCGCCGAGGAATACTTCGCCGTCACCGAGAAGGTGGAGGCCCTCTACGGCCAACCCCGCCGGCTTCCTCCCGACGACGAAGGCAGCGAGATGCGCAAACTTCGCGGAGAGATGCATCGACGGATGCTCGGCAACGGCCACTGCGCGCGCCCTGTCGAGACCGACTGCCATTTCGAGTCCATCTGCGAGAGCTGCACGTTCTTCGTCACCACGATCGAGTTCCGACCTACCTTGCAAGCCCAGCGAGACGACGCCCAGCGCAAAGGACAGGTCGGCCGCCAGAAGATCTTCGACGGACTCCTCGACCGCCTCGCGAACGAGACCTCATGACTCGAGTCCTTGACGGGATCACCCGCATAAGTACAACACCCGCCGACGGCACTCCAGCCTCGGTTACCTCAGCCCTGCCGCCTACGAAGCCACCCGATACCAGCCAATCGATCAGGTAGCGTGACCACACCTCATCGACCCTAGAAGTGTTGTCCGATGACCCGGTCCTCGGGGTTCTACAGCGATAAGGTCGAGTCTTGCGACTACGGGCGGTAACTCCATCCCTCATCAACGAGGCGCGGCTTGTCATCGTCGTCGATGAAGATTGTGATGTAAACGGAGGCAGCGCCGCCTGGGGCGTTGGCCCAGACGTTGAAGGTGTCGGATTTGTCGTTGCAGACCCACCACGAGTTGTTCGTGCTCATGTAGTCGCCGCGTGCGTTGTAGGTCGTGGCCTGCAGCAGGAGGCATTGGTGTGCCTTGATGTTGTAGTCGACGTCGACGGATCGCGCATGCCAGCGGATCCAGCCGACGGCGTAGCTCTGGCCGTACGTGAGAATGGGGAATGGGCTTCGGGGATCTGCTGCCTGAGCCGCAGGTGCGGCGAAGGTGAGCGTGGCGAGCGCCGCCATGGCGACGGCTGCGGCCATGGCGCGCCTGATGGACTTGAACATGCAAGTATTCCTTCGCGGTAGGTCCCTTGTTGGAAACGCGGATTTCCGTGCTCTGAAGGAACATAGGATGGCGCACCTACACGGTACCTACACGGGCGCTACATCAAGCGGTGCTCGGTCGGCCTTGCAGATTGAAAGCTGGGATGAGTTGGCTCCGCCAGGGCTGCCTGGTGTACAGCGGACACGTGGACACGGCCTCTAGCCAGCCAGAGACATCCCTGGAAGTTAGGCGGCCCGCTCGATGTGGTGAGCCCAGGCGGTGGCTTCGTCGTAGGTGGTGCGGGTGGCGAGGCAGCCATGAAGGATCCCGACAAGCCGGTTGGCGACGTGCCGGAGAGCGGCGTTGTGCGGCACGCCGCGGGCACGCTGACGGTCGTAGTAGGCCCGCGCACCTGGTGAGCTCCGCAGGGCGCACATGGCCTGACGCATCAGCGCGTCAATCAACCGCGTATTGCGAACGTGGCGGGCGCTGACTGTGCTTCTGCGGCCAGACTCGATCGTGATCGGGCTCGTACCGGCGTAGTTCTTCCGCGCCTTAGCTCCGGCGTAGCGGGCGCGGTCGTCTCCGAACTCACCGAGCACTCGGCTGCTCACGATCTCACCCATACCGGGCTGCGAGAGGTAGATCTCCGCGTCCGGATGCCGGCCGAGACGCTTCAGCAACTCGGCCTCGATGAGGCCGATCTGCTCAACCAGCGCGGCGATCACGCCCACCTGCGCGCGGACGGTGATCGCGTAGGCCCGTTGCAGAACGGCGGGCAAGCGGAGCTGCTCCGAGCTCAGGCCCGTGTGAATTCGCTCAGCCCGCTCTTCAACGAGCCGCTTCCTGCCGGCCCGCTTCAGGGCTGTCAGGATCTCAGACCGCGAGAGCTTCTCGGCCGTGTCGGGGTCAGGTGCCCGCTTGAGCAGATCCAGCACCTCGCCCGCGGCGAGGTCTTCGCCGAACGCAGCCAGCGCTGCTGGGAAGAAGTCGCGTAGTTGGGCCCTCAAGCGAGCGACCTGGCGTTGACGGTCCCAGATCAAGGTCTGATGCGTGCGCGCGAGCAGCTTGATCGCCTCGGACAAGTCACTGTCGCCTGCGACCTGGCGCAGCTGGTGTGAATCCGTACGGACCATGTCGGCCAACGCGTGCGCGTCCGCGGCATCACTCTTGGCTCCGGACATCGCGAACCGTTCCCGGAACCGAGCTGCTTGACGGGGGTTGACCGCGAACACCCGATAACCCGCGGCCACCAGCGCTGTCACCCACGGCCCGCGATCGGTCTCGATCCCGACCAACACCTGGTCCGGCCCGCCGTCGGCGTGATCGGCGATCAACGCGTGCAGCTGCTGAAAGCCCTCGACACCTTCGGGCAATCGCGTACCGCACAGCTTCTTGCCGCTCGCGTCCATGATCTCGATGTCGTGATGACCTTCAGCCCAGTCATCACCGACGAACAACACGTCACATACCTCCGCGTCTCGGCAACAGGATCAACGGGAGAACGCCGGCAGGTACTGGTCATGTGCTCACACCAGCACCGAGGCGGGCACGACATCCCTTAGCGGTCATTCATCCCCAGTCACCAGCAAGCGCACGCGTCTCGGGAAGGACTCACAAACCCGCTTTAACCCAGTGCTCACCTACCAGGGACCGTCATCGCGCATCCTGCCGGTGATGGCAGCAGTTAGGCCGGAAGCCCTCAGCGGTTAGCATCGTGTTGGAAGGCTCGCTGGACGAGTTCGCCAAGCGCCAGCGGGTCGCGATCCTCTCCTGGTGCATCGGGTGGAGGATCACGCCATTGGCCCCTTCGAGCGGCATGTCGTTAAGCAGCAGCGACACAAGGAAGTGCCACATATCTACCGGCCCGCCGTGTCGAACCTCAGCTGAGCCGCCCAAAGCTAGTACGGCACCATGGGTTCGTGGACTACGACTTGTCACGACTGGGCAGCCGAGAGTTTGAGCACCTATCGCAAGCGCTCGCGATCCGCGTGCTCGGCCCCGGCGTGACGGTGTTCGGTAGCGGCCCAGACGGAGGTCGCGAAGCCACGTTCGACGGCCCCGTCGACTACCCCAGTCCATCCACGGAAAGCACCTGGAGCGGATACGGGGTTGTACAGGCCAAGTTCAAAGAGCGCCTGACCAGCACCACCGAAGACAACAAGTGGATAGTCTCAGAAATCAGGCAAGAGCTCGAAAAGTGGCTAGACCCGAAATCTAACAGGTCTAAGACACGTTACCCGCAATTCATCATCTTCACGACCAATGTCTGGCTTTCCAGCGTTCCCGGGTCCGGAGGAGTCGACACCACCGATGCTCTTGTCAGGTCTTTCGCCGGTCGACTCGGATTGAAGGACTGGGCTGTCTGGGGCGGGGACAAGCTCTGCCGCTATCTGGACAACTTCTACGATATTCGCAAGGCGTTTGGCGGGTTCATCACGCCTGGTGACGTACTGGACCGTCTCCATCACCTCCTATCCGAGGAGATCATCGAGTTCAGCGAAGCAGCGGGCCGCCATGCGCGCTCAGAACTCTTTGCAAGCCAGTGGGTTCGCCTCAACCAAGCTGGCAGTCCGGAAAGTGAGAAGCTCAAGCTAGCCGAGATCGGCGTGGACCTGCCTGGGGTGACCGCCAGCCGTGATGTGCTGGTCGTCCAGCATGCGATCAGTCAAGGCGACACGGTCATGCGCCCGAGTGCCCGCCGAGGAGTTACGCCGCATTTGGTCTGGGTCGGGGGTCCTGGACAAGGGAAATCAACGCTAACCCAACTACTAGCCCAGACGTATCGTGCAGCACTGCTGGCAAATCATCCTGAGCATCGCCTTGGACCATCGGGTCCCGTGCTGGCCGCTGTCCGCGACAGGCTCCGCGAGCTGGGTGTAAGAGAACCCCGTTGTCGGCGCTGGCCGATCGCCGTGAATCTCAACGACTACGGCGAAGCTGTCTCGCGTGATCGCGAGTTGAGCCTCCTCGGCTTTGTTGCCCAGCGGGTCAGCAAACGACTGGATCACTATGTCCCACCACATCAGTTGCGCTCGTGGCTCGGATCGTGGCCGTGCCTGTTGATCCTGGACGGACTTGACGAGGTCGCCGCGCCATCCGCTCGAGACTCTGTTGAGCAGCGGATCAACGAGTTCCTCATCACCGCTGCGGACGTGGATGCCGACCTGCTCGTGGTCGGGACAACCAGACCGCAGGGCTACAACGACGAGTTTTCAGTGGATCAGTTCGAGCATGTGACCCTCCGGTCTTTGGAGGTCACGGAGGCTATCGACTACGGGCTCCATCTGTCTGAAGTCAGACACCGCGACGACCCTGACCTGGCGGAGCAGGTGGCGGCGCGTCTCGAACAGGCGGCTCAGGAGCACGTCACTGCACGGCTGATGCGGACACCGCTGCAGGTGACGATCATGACTCTTCTGCTCGAACGGCAAGCACGTGTACCCGACAGTCGCTACAGCCTGTTCGAGTCTTACTACAACACGATCTACACCCGCGAAGTGTCCAAAGGCGGCCCCACCGCGAGTCTCCTAGAGCAACACCGCAACGACATCAACGCTGTCCATCAACAGGTTGCACTGCTGCTGCACGATCGAGCCGAACAGCACCCTGATCTAGACTCGCTTGTTTCGCTAGCAGAACTCGACGCCCTAACACGCATCCGGCTGCAGGCAGAGGGAATCGGGGAGGCGGAATCTCAGCGCCTGGCGGCACAATTGGTCACTGCCGCAACACTCCGCCTCGTGTTGCTCGCACCGATCGCGCAAGATCACGTGGGCTTCGATGTTCGGAGCCTGCAGGAGTTCATGGCGGCCAGAGCCATCGCCACCGGGCCAGATGACGAGGTACTCCGCCGGATGAAGGCGCTTGCACCGTCCGCACACTGGCGTAACGCCTGGTTGCTAGCCGCAGGCCGTATCTTCAGACACAGTGAACATCTGCGTCTTGGCCTGGTCGCCCTTCTAGACGAGATCGACACCGAATCATCGCTTGCGATGATCATCTCGCCAGGCAGCCGTCTCGCTCTCGACATGCTCGACGACGACACCTCCGCTCGTGCACGGGGCATCCAACGTATGGTCGTCAAACGAGCTCTGGAGTTGATCAAGCAGCCCCCCAGCCAGTACACGGAGAAGCTGGCGGCCACGCTTCATCCCTTGCTCAATCGCGACCCCGAACTCGGGGAAATGATCATGCCCGCTCTGCGGCGAGCGATACATGGAGGGGATTGGTCACTGCTGTCAGCAGCAATCATCCTTGCAGAGTTCGCCGGCCTGGTCGGTCCTTTTCAGACAGTCGCGCGCACTCACCTGAAGGGCCTGCTCCGCGCTGCCGACCGTGAGAAGAAGGAGGCCCTAGTCCACGTTGCCCTGCAGTTCCCGCATCCATCGCTCAGGCGCTTCGAAACGGCAGCGACATCTCGCCCGCAGGACCCACACGCAGCCCTCGGACAGCTGCTCAAGACTCCGATAGAAGATCAGCGTTGCGAGCCCGCCCGACGAGATGTCGCAGAGAGGATGCGGCAGTATGACTCGGACTGGGAGAGTCAGGGCGTGGACGTTCGATCGCTGTGGAACGCGTTCGAGGTGACCAGCATGCCTATTATCCACCCTGAACCTGTTCGGACTGCGGCCAATGAGTCCGGTGAAGCCCAACGATTCGCCCTCAACCTGGCATTGCTCAGCGACGAGTTGGCCCTCGTTGACTTCACAGCAGCCGATCAGCTACGGGCCACGTTGGTCCAGTTTTACGGCCAACAGCAGGTCTCACACAAGCTCGGCGGCCTGATCGTGCGCTTGCCGGAAAGTTAGTCCTCTAACCGGCGAGCCGGCGGTAAACGGGATAACCGGCTCGCCAACAACACGGTCGGCGGCGCACGATAAAGACGTGACCAACTCCTCGATGCCCGCCGACAAGGTGATCGCGCTCGGCCACGAGGTCGACGCCGCTGCGTCGCTCCTGCGGCACGGGTTGACGTTGTTGGAGTCCTTCACCTTCGCATCACGCGCCGCAGACGCCGTGTTCGTCTGCCTGGCAGGCGGTGCCGAGAAGCTTCTCAAGCTCAGCACAGGCCTACACGCGTTGGAAACCGCGGGAAGCTGGCCGTCCAAGACCACGATGATGGACATCGGCCACAACATCGTCAGATTGCACAACCACGTGCGAGACCTGATCGCCCAGGACGCGCTCGCCCGCAGCACCGCACCGGGCTACATCATCGAAGTACTCGACAAGGTCGACAACGATCCACACATCGGCAAGGTGCTGGACATGCTCGGTACCTACGCTGTGAAGGGCAGGTTCTACAACCTCGACCATCTGGCCGACGCCCCGCAGCTGGGTGACTCCCCAAAGCAGATGTGGGACGCCTTGCACGACGGACTCCTCGAGTTGCATCCCCGCTTGCTGATGCAGCTGGCTTCCGTCGACCAGTCGCAAGCAGCGCGGGCTGAGCTCAACAAGCTCATCGCCAGGTCCGTCGTCGATTGGCGGGAGCTGATCAAACGTGCATGGCGCACGGGCGTGTTCGGTGACCATGCAAAGGGCTGGGCACCGCTGATCACTCCATAAGCAACGCCACAGGCATGTCTCCTAACCACTCGGGCCGATCCGAACTAGGGAGGTTCGTGGTTCATCTCAGTCGGCGCGATACCAGTCAGGGCCTTCGACCTTAAAGCTGTCGCCAGCCAGCACCCGCTCCGGTGTGCTCTCGGCGATGCGACGCCAGCGACGGCCTCCAGCGTCCGTGAAGCCAATGATCACTTTTGTCCGCATCGGGTACATGTCTGGGGTGATCGGAGGATCGTATGTCAGCGACACAAGGATCGAGTCAGTTTCGCCTGCCCCCAGAACAGTTGGGGCTGTGTAGTCATCAGGGTCGTCGTAAGGCAGATCCCAGATGACCTTGCCACCGTTCTGATGCACGAAGCCCTCGATGCGTGGGTAGAACACGTGGGTAGGGCTGTAGTTTGTGATGCGGACGTTGTCAGGTGGCTCTGGGCCAAATCGGCCCGAGTAGACGAGCTCCTCCTCGACCGATGGATAGTCGATGATGGTGACCACAAGCCGAGCTTGTTCGAGTTCGCGCTCCGCCTGTTCGATCTGCCTTCGCTCGGATTCGGCATCCGCCTCGCGCTGCGAGATCCGTAAGGCAACGGTCACGGCCAGCACCGTGCCGAGTGCACCCGCCCACTGTCCGAGAGCACCCCAAGCTTCACCGTCCTTCAGAAGCCAGGCCGATAGCCCGGCAATGAGGACGAGGAGACTTCCTGCGATCACGGTGGTCCGGTGGGCATGTATCCAGCGCCTCCGGCTCCGAAGCCAAAGCCTGACGTTGCTGGGCTCCGACACGATCCCCTCCGTAGGCCATCGAGCATCTGCTGCCGGTCTGTGGCGTAATAGCGGACGCTACTCGTCAGGTCCGCATCGGACCTGGCCTGCCCACGGCACGTTCGCCTGGCGGCGCCCTCACCAGTCTGTTGACGTGATTCGCCAGGATCCTGTTGGCATTGCTCAGTGCAGTGGCCGTCGTAAGGCTCGGCCCGCACCGCAGCGATCTAGCCGGAGACTTGAGCCGCCACCCCGGCTCGATCAGAAACTACGCCGGCAACTTCAGCACGAGGAGCCGCTACAAGTTCTCGCGCGCGATCCTGGTCGTGGGCGTGGTCCCATCCGCAGATCCTCGGCCGCCGCCTCGCCACTAACTCGATGTCCCGCTTCGACGCCGACCAGTACCTCACCGAGATACTGCGTTCAGTCACCGCCCACGACCTCCAACCCGGACACGACCAGCCGCCGTGCGCCCGCCGACCCCGCAGGAGCCAGAACACCGTGACCACCTCGCCTGTGACTACCCCTCCGAACGCCATGCCGCTGGCCCGCAACGCCGTCTACCGAGTAGGCCGGTGCTACATGTCGTCCTGGCAAGCCACCGCG
>NZ_JBEXPJ010000263.1:0-8238 GCF_040611995.1 Lentzea sp. NPDC006480 | reverse complement strand
CCGCCGCCTCCCTGCGCAGCGCGCACAGGTCGGCCGCCACGAACCCGGGCGTGCGTTCAGACCCGCATGCCGGGCTCGTACTCCGGCGGCAGCACGAAAACGCAGCGCCGCAACAGGTCCGGTGTCATGAGCACCTGGTCGAGCTCCCACTGCGTGCCAGGCCGCAGCGACGGCATGAGGTAGATCGTGTGTGCGCTCGTGGTGAGGAGCGTGAAGACCTCGCGCCAGTCCTCCTCGCGGGTGCGGACTCGGCCGGCACCGATCTGTTCACCGCTCTCACCGAGCGCGATCAGCGGGGCGACGTGTTCGACGGCCTCCGCGAGCATCGTCTCGAAGTCGCCGAGGTAGACGTGCAGGCCGCCTTTGCTGACGTCCTCGTTCTTGAGCTTGACGTACTTCGACCTGGCGATGACGCGGACGCGGCCGGTGGACTGGAACGAGCGCAGCCACACGCTGTGGCCCCGGCTTTCCCGGCCGCCCCGCAGGTCGGCGAGAACCCGCTCGGCCCGCTCGTCGCGACGGACCTGGATCCGCAGCTGCTCGCGGCCGCGCACGTCGTGGTAGTACACGTACGCCACCCCGACGTAGACCGACAGTCCCAGGTAGATGACCGTGGCGAGCAGACTGGCCGGCCAGGCCGGCATCCGGTCGAAGTCCAGCTGCAGCGCGAAGTAGCCGGCGACCAGGCCGACCGCCCAGCCGGCGACCAGGTACCCCGCACTCCACCAGCGAGGCAGGTAGCTGTGCACTCGCAGCACCCGGCGAAGCAGGCCCTGGTCACGCCGGGGCAGTGCCGGGAGCAGCAACGCCCGGAACGGCGCGATGATGCGGACAGCGGTGAGCGCGCCGAAAACCACGAACAGGGTGAGTGCGGCGCGCTCGAACACGCAATCATGATCCGAGGTGCGTCCCTGGATGACAACAGGCGCGATCAGCCGGTGTAGCCGATGCTCGCGTACTCGAACTCGCCGTTGCCCTTGGCGCCGAGGTTCGCGATCGTCGACCGGACCGCCACCGCGCCGGGCTGGTGGTAGAGCGGCTGCTGGTGGCCGATCTTCCACAGCTCCTCGTCGATCCGGTTGGCCAGGGCGGCGCGCTTGGCGTCGTCCAGCTCGGCGGTCGCCTCGTCGTAGAGCTTGTTGATGGTGTCGCTGCCGATGTGGCCGTAGTTCCGGCTGGTGTTGGCGGGGTTGAGGGAGAAGATCGGCTTCGTGCCGCTGATCGGGAACGGGCTCTGCTCCCAGCGGAAGCTGGTGATGTCGAAGTTGCCGGTGAACACCCACTTCGTGAGGAACTCGGCGGACGGGGCCGAGGTGAGGTCGACCTTCACGCCGATCTGCTTGAGCTGGCTCTGGACGAGCTTCGCGACCTGCTCGCCGGGGGCGCTGGGGGAGGGGAAGACGTAGCGCAGGACGAGCTGCCTGCCGTCCTTCGCGCGGTACTCGCCGTCGAGCTTCCAGCCGAGGGAGTCCAATGTGGACTTCGCGGTGTCCTGGCTGAACGGCACGAGGCCCGCGTGGTCCTGGTAGTTCTTGGTGCCCGGCGGGAACATCCGGTTGCCGACGGGCTTCACCTCGCCGTTGCTGATGCCGCCGACCAGGGCCCTGGCGATCACGCTCGCGTCGACGCCGCTCATGATCGCGGTGCGCAGCGCGGGATCCGCGAGGATCGACGACGCCGCGCCGTTGAACGTGAGCTGGTTGTACTGCGGTGTCACGGCGTCTCGAAGCACCACGCCCGGGATGCTCTTCGCGCGCTGGAACAGGTCGATGCTCGCGCCGACCTCGTAGAAGTCGATGGCGCCGTTGGCCAGCGCGTCCGCCAGCGCGGGACGTTCGACCACCCGGAAGGTGATCTTGTCGAGCTTCGCCCTGGCGCCCCACCAGCTGTCGTCGCGGACGACGGTGATCACCTTGCCGGTGGGGTCGATCGAGCCGATCTTGAACGGACCGGCCGTCACCAGAGGCTGGTCGGCCCACGACTTGGTGAACGTCTCGGCCGAGTCGTTCAGGGTCTTCGGCAGCAACGGGTTGAACAGCGCCTTCCACTCGGCGAAGCGCCGCGCGAACGTGATCTTGACCTCGCGGTCGTCGCCGCCGCGCTCGACCTTCGAGATGTCCTCGTAGCCGGTGGTCGTCGACACCTGGTAGCCCTCGGCCTTGCCGGACAAGGCTTTCGCCTGTGCTTCGAAGTCCTCCCACGACAACGCCCTGCCGTCGCTCCACCTCGCCCTGGGGTTCAGCCGGTACGTGACGACGAGCGGGTCGCTGGAGGTGACCTCGGCGCTCTCGACGTAGTCCTGGTTCAGCACGACCGAGCCGTCCGCCTTCTGGGTGGCGGTCCCCGGCACCATCGCGGCCAGCATGAGCGCGTTGTTCCCGGTCGCGCCGTCGACGCTGTACACGTTCCAGTTGGACGGGACCTCGTCGACCGGCCAGCGCAGTTCGCCGCCGTCCTTCAGCTGCGCGGGATCGAGGCGGTTCACGTCCTCCGCGGCGTTGGGGTGAAGCGGGCTGCCACCGTTGCGCTCCGGTGCCGCGCAGGCGCCCAGGAGCAGGGTGACGGCGACCGCCATCGCGGTCGTGCGTCGAATAGTCATGGCACGCTCTCCGTCGTCGGTTCAGGACGCACTCTCGCGTGCCACGACGTTCGCGGCCATCGTTTTGGTGATCTTGACGTGATCAGTTCCCCGCCGCGAGCGTGTCGAGCCACTGCAGCAGCAGCGCGGTCTCTGCGTCGGTCAGCGACGTGTGACGGGTGCGCAGCAGTGCCGCCAGCTGCACCGAGGCCGTGAGCAGGCTCGTGTCCGCGCTGGGTGCCGCGGTGCCGGACTCCGGTGTGAGCAACCGGTTGTGCACGGCGTCGCGCACCTGGGTGGACAGCTCCGGGTCGGCGTAGGTCTCCGGCTGCGTGACGATGCTCAGCGCGACGCCGACGTTCGCCGACATGATGATCTGCGCGGCGCTCTCCGGGTCGATCCGCAGCCGGCCCGCCTCGGCGCAGCGTTCGAGCACCTGCCGCAGGAGCAGCAACGCCTCCTTCGCGGCGTCGGGCACCGCCTCGAAGCTCGGCGAGTACATCATCCGGTACACCGACGGGTGCGCCCTCGCGAAACCGACGTGCGTGTCCCAGCCGTCGCGCAGGTCCTGGACCGGGTCCGCGGACGGCCGAGCCTCCCGCTTGGTCGCCAGGTAGCGGTCGAAGCCGTAGTCGACGACGGCGCTGAGCAGCCCGTTCTTGTCGCCGAAGAGCCGGTAGAGCACGGGCGCGCCGACGCCGGCCGCCGCACACACGGCCCTGGTGGAGATGTCGCGGTCCGGCGAGGCGTCGAGCAGTTCCTCCGCCGCCTCCAAGATGCGCGTTCGCGTGTCCATGACCACGAGTATAGCGGTGTTAACAGATTTTTGTAGCAATGATAACGAGATGCCGTCAGCCGTGCGCTTCACGATCGCGGCGGTCGCCATCGCAGCCACCGCCTCGTTCGCGGTCACGCTGGGAAGACTGCCGGTGTGGGCGCTGTTCGCCGGGCTGCCGCTCGCCATCGCCGCGCAGGCGGCCACCGGTCTGCTTTCGCCGTTCGCCGGGCCTCGCGCGATCCCGATCACGGTCTTCGCGGCGCCGTGGGAGCGGTGGTCTGCGAGCGGGTAAATGATCTGCGCGTCATCGGCGGTTCATGACACGATCGTGTCATGACAGCCAAGGACGCCGCCGTGGCAGCGGGCCGTGACCTCGGGCTCGACATCTCCGAGGGCAAGGTGCTCTACGAACTGTTCTCAGTAGTGGTGCACCTCGCCCCGTCGCCGGTCGTGGCCCGCGTTCCCACCGTTCTGCCGCACACCACCATGCTGGAAAGCCTGGCGCGCAGGCAGCAGCAGGAACTCGACGTCGCGCAGTGGCTGCACGACCAGGGTGTGCCGGTGATCCCGCCGAGTCCGCTCGTGCCGCGCGAGCCGGTGCAGCGGGACGGGTTCTCGATCACGTTCTGGCCGTTCACCGAGGAGGACAAGGACTCGGTACCGGACTACGTCAAGAACTCCGAGCTGACCGCGGATCTGCACAAGGCGCTCAAGGACTACCCCGGCGAGCTGAGCTTCCTGTCGTCGGCGGAACCGAGGTTCGTCCGGGAGGGCCTCGACATCCTCGAAAACCGGCCGGACCTCGTCGACCCGGCCGATGTCGCCCGCGCCAAGCGGGAGTGGCAGGTGCTGGAACCGCTCGTCAGCGACGAAACCGAGTTCGTGAAGGCGTTTCCGGGCGTCGAGCTGCAGCCGATCCACGGCGACTCGCCGCCCGCGAACATCTTCGCCGGCGTGCACGGGCCGCTGTTCTCGGACTTCGAGCTCATCACCAGGGGACCGGCCGAGTGGGACCTGGGCGGCCTCGGGCTGGAGCTCGAAGCCGCCTACAACCGCGGTGCTGAACGAAACGGCCTGCGCACGCTCGACAAAGACGTCCTCAGGTTCGTCAACGCCGTCGGTGCGATCCGGGTGATCGCGTACCTCAGCTGTGCGGACCAGTTGCCCGCCATGGTCGAGTTCATGCAGCCGTTCATCAACCAGTGGCGGGACACCGAGCCCTATCAGGCGTGAGCGGCCGCGCGATCCCCAAGCCAGGCAACGACTTCCTCGGCGGGCAGTGGCTCGCTGAGGAAGTACCCCTGGACGACGTCGCAGCCGGCCTCGGCCAGAGCCGTCCACGTGTCCTGGTCCTCGACACCCTCCGCGACGGCCTGCAGCCCGAAGTTCCGCGCCAAGGCCACGAGGGCGTGCACGATCGCGCTGTCGCCGGCGTCCGTGCACATGTGCGTCACGAACGACCGGTCGAGCTTCATCTCGTGCACCCGCATGCTGCGCAGGTACGAGATGGACGAGTAACCGGTGCCGAAGTCGTCGATGGACAGTCGCACACCGAGATCGGTCAGGTGCCGCAGCACGTCCACCGCGCGGTCCGGGTCGGAGATGATCGCCGACTCGGTGATCTCCAGCGTCAGCAGCCGTGCGGGCAGCCCGTGCCGCTTGATCAGATCGGACACGTCACCGGGGAACTCCGTGTGCAGCAAGCAGGCCGCGCCCACGTTCACCGAGACCGGAACCTCCCAGCCCGCGTCCTGCCACGCCCGGCACTGCCGCAGCGCCGCATCGATCACGTACCGGGTCAGCGGCTCGATGAGCCCGTTCTCCTCCGCGATCGGGATGAACTCGTCCGGCCGCACCAGCCCACGCGTCGGGTGCTGCCAGCGCGCCAACGCCTCGACGCCGCACACCGCGCCCGTGTCGGCCAGCGCCTTGGGCTGGTAGTGCAGGAACAGCTCGCCGCGGTCGATCGCGTGCCGCAGCTCGGTGACGGCGGTGAGCTGCGAGGCACCGCGCTCGTGCAGGCGTGCGTCGTAGACGGCCACACCGGACTTCTCGCGCTTGGCCGCGTACATCGCGATGTCCGCGTGCCGCAACAACTCGTGGCCGTCCATTGAGTCCACCGGGCACATGGCGACGCCGACGCTGCCGGCGATCTCCAGTTCCAGACCCTCCAGCGTGACCGGCATGGCCAGCGCGCCGAGGATCTTCTCGGCGACCATCGCCGCGTTCTCGGCCGACCCGACACCGGGCAGCAGCACCGCGAACTCGTCGCCGCCCAGCCGTGCCACCAGATCTGTGTCGCGCACGGCCCACGACAGCCTGTTCGCCACCTGGCGCAGCAGCAGGTCGCCGGTGTGGTGCCCGAGCGAGTCGTTGACCTCCTTGAACCTGTCCAGGTCCACGATCAGCAACGCCAGCGGCTCGTTCTTCTTGCACGCCTTGGCGACGGCCGTCTCCATCCGCCGCGCGAGCAGCGTCCGGTTCGCCAGACCCGTCAGCGCGTCGTGGTGGGCCTCGTGCTCGTTCTTGGCGGCCTGGCGCAGGATCTTGCGGCGGTGGCCCAGCAGGACCATGCCGAACAGTCCGACCAGGAACGCGTCCAGCACGAACGCGATGATCTGGGCGACGCGCAGCCGCGCGTTCTTCTCGTCCGCGGAACGCAGGTACTCGAGGGTGTCGAGGCGCTTGTCCCCGATCGTCGAGGAGATCTGGCGGCGCAACGACGAGTGCGCGAGCGACGCCTGGTCGGCCTGCAGCGGGTCCTGGCCGGCGATCACCTTGCGCAGGATGTCCGTGGTCTGGTCGTACAGCGGCATCAACCGGGTCGCGTCCGCGACGTCGTCGCTCTGCCCCTTGGTGCGCAGCCACTCCAGCTCAGTGCGCGCGGAACCCAGCGAGTTCTGCAACGGCTCGACGGTCTGCTCGGTGCGCTTGGCCTGCAGGTCCCGCAACGCGTTGTCCGCGACGTTGATGTGCTCCAGCACGCGGCTCCACCGCTCGCTGGAGTCGTTCAACGCCCGCACGTGCGCGGTCGTGGCCTGCGCGGACACGCTGCTCCACAGCGCCAGTCCGGCCAGGGCCAGCAACCCGGCCGTCAGCCCCACCGTCGCCACCCTCGCGGTCGCGCGGCCTTCCCAAAGCCTCACCGTGCCTGCTCCAACGGTCGCACCCAGCTCGCCGGATCCTGGACGAAGCTGTCGATCTGCGGCTGGAAGAACTCCCTGCGCGCCTTCTCGGACTCCTGCCGGTGCAGGATCTGGTCGAGGTTCGCGGTGGTCACGGTCAACCCCGGCGTCTCGACCCAGCCTTCTGGCAACGATGCCGCCCCGGTGGCGTGCCGGGCGAGCAACCAGCCCGCGACGGCGCCCTTGAGGTAGTGCTCCGGCGAGATCGTCGCCACCATCGCGCCGTCCCGCACCGCCTGCAACGTTCTCGGGTCGACCCCGAAACCGCCCACCAGCCACCTCGCCGCCTTCTCGGTCCTTATCGCGGCGAGGTTGACGCCGTCGCAGTCACCGGTCCCAACGAACGCGAGGGCATCGGGATTCGCCGCCACGAGTCTTCGCCACGCGTCGAGGTTCGCCTCGTCGTCGCGCTGCGTGTCGAACGGCCCCAGCACCAGTACTCCCGGTAGCTTCTCGGCGAATCGCCCCCGAATGCCGTCGGCACGGTCGTCGAACCCGGCGAGTCCCGGTGAGGTGTTTCCCAGCACCACGGTCCCGGTCGCGTTCGAGGGCAATCGGCGCATCAACTCGTCAGCCAGCTTTTCGCCGAGTTCGTAGTTGTCGTTACCGATGTGCAGTTTCACCCCGGAACTCGCGGTGAGTCGCATGTCCACACCGACGACGGCGACGTGCTGGCTCAACGCGTCACCGATGGCCGGTGCCATCAGCGCGGGTTCGGACGTGGCGACCGCGATTCCGCCTTTGGCGGCGAGCGTCAAATCGGCGAACAACTCGACTTCCTTGTGCCCGTCCTGGCCGGGCGGCCCGGTCACGGTGGCGCTGACGCCGCCTATGCGCCCGACGCCCTCGTGGAACCCGCTGGTCATCTCCTGCGCGAACGAACCGCCCGTGCGCTTGACGACGAAACCCACGTGCGGCAGCGCGTCGGACTTCGCGGCGCCACCGCAGCCGGATAACAGCAACAGACCCAGCACCAGCGCCGCAGCTCGCATCTATGACCTCGGGCTCGCTCGACTGACGGTGATTGATCTCCAGAGCGGCCCGATGCTACATCGCTTGGTGCCAAATCGGGATAACGCACCCCAATACCGGGAAGCGCTTTCACGTTGCAGAACCGTCAGGCGGGTTCATAACCCAGGTTGGGGCGCAACCACTGCTCGACCTCGGCGACCGGCTTGCCATAGCGGCGTGCGTAGTCCACGACCTGGTCACGGCCGAGCCGTCCCACGGTGAAGTACTTCGCGTCCGGGTGCTGGAAGATCAGGCCGCTCACGCTCGCCGCCGGGTACATGGCGAACGACTCGGTCAACGTCACACCGATGTCCTCCGCGGCCAGCAGATCGAACAGCTCGCGCTTCACCGAGTGGTCCGGGCAGGCGGGGTAGCCGAGCGCGGGCCGGATACCCCGGAACTTCTCCGCGTGCAGGTCAGCGAGCTCCGGCTGGGCGTCCGGCTCGAACCAGTCGCGGCGGGCGCGCAGGTGGATCCACTCGGCGAACGCCTCGGCGAGCCGGTCCGCCAGCGCCTTCACCATGATGGCGCGGTAGTCGTCGTTCAGCGCCTCGTACTTCGCGGCCAGCTCGTCGGCGCCCAGGATCGTGACGGCGAAACCGCCGAGGCGGTCAAGGTCGCGGAGGACAGCGGCTGGCTGTGACCCATGGCACCGAGCCGTCACACCGCCAAGCGGGGTAGAGTCC
>NZ_JBEXPJ010000262.1:0-8355 GCF_040611995.1 Lentzea sp. NPDC006480 | reverse complement strand
AGCACACGCTCGCGTCCTACGAGCTCGCCGCTCGCATGGGTGCCGACTTCATCGAGCCGGACCTGGTGTCGACCAAGGACGGCAAGCTGGTGGCGGACAAGGTGATCGGCGCGCAGCAGCAGACGTTCCCGAACATCGACCTGGCCCTGGCCCAGCTCGGCGTCATGTTCGAGATGGCGCCCGACGCGGGCGAGGCGATCTTCGCGATCGCCAGGATCGTCGGCTGGATCGCGCACGCGATGGAGGAGTACGCCGAGCCGGGCCTGCGGTTCCGCGCGCTCGGCGTGTACATGGGCGACCGCCCGTAGATCAAGGCCGGCCACATGGTCTGGAGCGTGGTTGGGATGCGCTTGGCCCCGATGACGCGCTAACCAGCGGGAGGCGGAGTGCTGGGCGTGGCGTCAGGCTCTCCGGCGCGCGACCCGGCGGGGGCGTGGAGCCGGTCCGAGCTGGCGTGGCAGGCGAGTTGGCGTGGCGGATGACCCTCGACCTGGCGTGGTGCACGACGCGCCTGACGACCTCCGGGGCCACGAGCCTCGACCTGAAGCGCCGTCCACCCGCCGCTGCTGCGCTCCCTCTCGCTCGTCTCCTGGACCGCACGTCTTGGCCACGGAACTCGTCCGCCTGAACACCTGTGGTGAACGGTCGCGTCCGCCCGTCGGCGGTGGCATGAACGCGCCGGGAAGCGGACCATGGACCGCGTGAGATTGTCCGCTGTGGACAACCTGAAGGTGATCCTCGTGGCGTGGGTCATCGGCGGCCACGCGCTGCTGGGCTACGCCGCGGTCGGGGGCTGGCCGTACGACGAGGTCAACGAGGTCACGTTCCACCCCGGCGTGGAGACGGTGCTGGCCGCGCTGATCGGGCCGTCCGGGTTGTTCTTCATGGGCACCTTCTACTTCATGGCCGGGATCTTCACGCCCGGCTCGATCGAGCGCAAAGGCGCCAGGAAGTTCATCGCCGAGCGTCTCGTCAGACTGGGCACGCCCTGGGTGGTCACGGCGCTCGTCGTGTGGCCCACGTTCGTGTGGATCGCCTACAACGGTGCGGGACGACCAGTCAGCTGGTGGCACGCGTTCACGCACCGGGACCCGTTCCTGGACAGCGGATCGCTGTGGTTCGTGGGCGTGCTGCTGATCTTCAGCATCGCGGTCGCCCTCGCGCCACCCGTGAAGGAACGCACGATCACGCCGAAGACCGTGCTGAGCATGACGATGCTCGTTGCCGGGACGACGTTCCTGACGCGGCTGGTGTTCCCGGCGAGGAGCGGGCAGGTCGGCGACCTGCACCTGTGGTGGTGGCCGCAGTGTCTCGGCATGTTCCTGCTCGGCGCGATCGGCGGCCGGAAGCTGGCGGAACGGGTGCCGGACGAGATCTACCGCATGTGCCGCAACGTCGTCATCGGCACGATCGTCGTACTTCCCTTCGCAGCGGCGTTTCTGGGTGTGCTGGATCTGGCGGAGAACGCCGGACCGTTCCTCGGCGGCTGGACGTGGCAGGCGTTGGCACTCGCGCTCGTCGAAGGAATCCTGGTGGTGGCAGGCAGTTTGTGGCTGATCGGGCTGGCGCAACGGAGGTTGACCGGCCAGGGACCCTTCACCGACGGGCTGGCGCGGTCCGCCTACGTCGCGTTCGTCGTGCAGGGGCCGATCCTGCTGAGCCTCGCCACGGCCCTGCGCCCGCTCGACCTGCCGGCCGAGATCAAGGCGCCGGCAGTAGGTGCGGGAGCGATCGCGCTGTCGTTCGCGGTCGGCTGGTACGTCACTTCACGGCGAGGCGCTTCAGCACGCTCGTCGTGATGCCCGCCGCGTCCAACCCGTGCGCGCGCAGGATGCGGGCACGCGAGTCGTGCGGCAGAAACCTTGGTGGCAAGGCGAAAGCGGCCACATATGTCGACGAACCGGCCAGGGCTTGACCCAGTCGTGCGCCCAGAGCACCGGTCGAGGTGGTGTCCTCGACGGCCAGGACCAGCTTGTGCTGGCCGCTGTACTTGACCAGGTGCGGGTCCAGGGGAGCGGTCCAGCGCGGGTCGACGACGTTCACCCGCACGTCGTGTGCGGCGAGCTCTTCGGCCGCCGCCAGACACGGACCGGCGAGCGGACCCACCGCGATGAGCAGCACCTCGGCGTCCGGAACCTCGCGCAGCACGTCGAAATGGCTCACGCGCCGCACCGCGGGCACGTCAGGGCCGACAGCGGCTTTCGGATAGCGCACGACGGTCGGTCCGTCGGACACGGAGACCGCCTCGCGCAGCAACTCGGCGAGAGAAGCGGGATCACGCGGAGCAGCCAGCCGCAGACCGGGCACGACGGGTAGCACGGACGCGTCCCACATGCCGTGGTGCGACGCGCCGTCCGGACCCGTGACGCCGGCACGGTCCAGCACGAACGTCACCGGTAACCGGTGCAGCGCCACGTCCAGCAGGAGCTGGTCGAAGGCACGCGACATGAAGGTCGCGTAGATGGCGACCACCGGGTGCAACCCGCCCATCGCCATCCCGGCAGCGGACGTCACGGCATGCTGCTCGGCGATCCCGACGTCGAAAACCCGCGATGGGAATCGAAGCGAGAACGGCCGCAGCCCCACTGGTTCCAGCATCGCGGCGGTCAGGCACACGACGTCCGGACGCGCAGCACCGATCTCCACGATCTCGTCGGAGAAAGCGTCGGTCCAGGTCCGGCCGCCAGAAGCACCAACAGCGCCGACCGCGTGCATGCGGTCGGACTCCTCGGTCTCCGCGGCCTCGTACCCCTTGCCCTTCACGGTCTTGCAGTGCACCACCACCGGCCGACCGAGAGCCTTGGCTTCCCACAAGGCGTTCTCGACGGCATGCACGTCGTGGCCGTCGACCTCGCCGATGTAGGCAAGCCCCAGAGCCTCGAACAGCCCACGCGCCGTGCCAGCGATCAACGAAGCCGCGAACCCACCGGCAGTCGGGTCGTAGGAGCGGCCGTTGTCGTTCAGCAGCACCACAACCGGGCGAGACGAGCCGCCGATGTTGTTGAGCGCCTCCCAGCACATCCCGCCGGTCAGCGCGCCGTCGCCCACGATGGCGACGACTCGGCGGTCGGTCCCGGCCAGCTCGAACGCCTTGGCCAGACCGTCCGCATAGGACAGTGCGGTCGACGCGTGCGAGTTCTCGATCACGTCGTGCGCGGACTCGGCCGCGGAGGGATAGCCGGACATGCCGCCGGCCTGGCGCAGGGAGTCGAAGTCGGAAACCCGCCCGGTCAGCATCTTGTGCACGTACGACTGGTGCCCGGTGTCGAACAGCACCACGTCGACCGGCGAGGAGAACACCCGGTGCACGGCGATGGTCAGCTCGACGGCACCCAGGTTCGGCCCGAGGTGCCCGCCGGTCCGGTGCACCTTGGAGATCAGGAACGACCGGATCTCGGAGGCCAGCGGACCCAACGAAGCAGAAGGCAGCGCACGGACGTCCGCGGGCGAGGTGATGTCAGCCAGCACGGCGCACCGCCAGCGGCAGCGTGAAAGCGATCGTCTCGGTGGCGGTCGTGTGCGTGGAAACGGAAACCGATCCCAAGGCCCGCAACGCCGACACCACCTCGTCCACCAGCTCGGGAGGAGCAGACGCCCCTGCTGACAGACCCACGGACGTGACACCGGCCAGCCACGCCGGATCGATCTCCGAGGCGTCGTCGATCAGATAGGCCGGAGTGCCGCCACGTGCCGCCAGCTCGACCATTCGCACCGAGTTGGACGAGTTCTTCGAGCCCACCACCAGCACCAGATCGGACTGCGCGGCCACGTCCCGGATCGCGATCTGCCGGTTCGTCGTCGCATAACAGATGTCGTCGGAGCCAGGCCCGCGCAGCTGCGGGAACTTCCGCTGCAGCGCCTCGATCACCTCGGCCGTCTCGTCCACCGCCAGCGTCGTCTGGGTCAGGTACGAGACCGGTCCGGTGATGTCCAGCGCGAGAACGTCCTCGACGGTCTCCACCAGCACCATCTGGTCGGGAGCTTCCCCCAGCGTCCCTTCGACCTCCTCGTGCCCGGCGTGTCCGACGAGGATGATCGTGTCCCCGCGCTCGGCGAACCGGCGGGCTTCGGAGTGCACCTTGGTCACGAGAGGGCAGGTCGCGTCCAGCACGTCGAGCGACCGCGAAACAGCCTCGGCGCGCACAGCGGGGGAGACGCCGTGCGCGGAGAAGACAGCCGTGGCACCGAAAGGCACCTCGGACAGCTCCTCCACGAACACCGCGCCCCGAGCTTCCAAGGAGCGCACGACGTGGACGTTGTGCACGATCTGCTTGCGCACGTAGACAGGGCCGCCGCGCTGGTCGAGAAGCCGTTCCACGATCTCGATGGCACGCTCCACCCCGGCGCAGAACGACCGGGGTGACGCGAGCAGCACCGAACGCGGCGGGTGTTCCGTCATCTAGATGTGCCTTTCAGTGGTCTCGGTGGGTGACCAGTTGAGCCAAGGTCCCCAGCTCCACGGCCGCACGCGCGGTGGGAGAGGCCTCGCCGAGGTGAACGAGTGCCTGCGTGTGCAGCTCGTCGGCCTGCGTCTGGCTCCAGGCCCGCCCACCGGCCAGATCGACCAGAGATGCCGCCCGCGCAAGCGTTTCCGCGTTCATCTCCTCCGCGCCGAAGTACAACGACGCCAGCTCAAGAGAAGCGGGCACACCGGCGGTCAGCGCGTGCACAACGGGCAGGGACTTCTTGCGGCTCATCAGATCCGAGTGGGTGGCCTTGCCGGTGACGGCCGGGTCGCCCCAGATGCCGAGCAGGTCGTCCACGTGCTGGAACGCGAGGCCCAGCTCGGCGCCGTAGCCGCGCATCGCCTCGACCTGCTCGTCGGTGCCACCACCGAACAGGGCGCCCAAAGCCGTTGAGGCGCCGAGCAGAGCGCCGGTCTTACCGCGCGCCATTCGTTCCACTTCGGACACCACCACGTCCGAGCGCGTCTCGAAGTCGAGATCGAACGCCTGCCCGTCGAGCAACGCAACGGTGGCGTCGCCCAGCGTCCGGATCGCCTCCAGCGCACGCGGATGTCCAGACGCCGCGAGGACGTCCAGCGCAAGCGCTTGCAGCGCGTCGCCCGCCAGGATCGCGGCGTTGACACCGAACACCGTCCACGCCGTGGCCCGGTGGCGACGGGTCGTGTCGCGGTCCATCACATCGTCGTGCAGCAGCGAGAAGTTGTGGACGAGCTCCACCGCGACCGCCGCCGGGACAGCGGAGGCCGCAGAGCCGCCGACGGCCTCGGCCGCCAGCAGCACCAGCGCGGGACGGATGGCCTTGCCGCCGTTCTCCAGCACCGGGTTGCCGTACTCGTCGCGCCACCCGTGGTGGTACTCCGCGATCGTGCGCATCGACGGCGGCAGCTGTTCGACGGCCTTGCGCAGAGCCGGGAGGACGAGCCCCCGGCTCCACGCCAGCACCTCGCCGGCGGGTCTGCCCGCCGCGAGAGGTTCAGTCATCTCGGCGGTCATGGTTAGAGACCGATCTCCACGTTCTCCAGGACGCCCAGCGCGTCCGGCACCAGCACCGCGGCCGAGTAGTACGTCGACACCAGGTACTTCAGCATCGCGTGCTCGTCGATGCCCATGAACCGCACGTTCAGGCCGGGCTCGTACTCGTCCGGGATGCCGGTCTGGCGCAGGCCGACGACACCCTGCTTCTCCTCGCCGAGACGCATCGCGAGGATCGACGTCGTGCCGTTCTTGTTGACCGGGATCTTGTCGCACGGCGCGATCGGGATGCCGCGCCACGACTGCAGCGGCTTGCCCTCGACCTCGACCGTCGGCGCGTAGAGGCCGCGCGAGGACAGCTGACGGCCGAACGCCGCGATCGCCTTGGGGTGCGCCAGGATCAGCTTCGTGTTGCGGCGCCGCGAGATCAGCTCGTCCATGTCGTCCGGCGTCACCGGACCGGACTGGGTGCTGACCCGCTGCTTGAGGTCGGCGTTGGCGAGCAGGCCGAACTCCTTGTTGTTGATCAGCTCGAACTCCTGCCGCTCGCGCAGGGCCTCGATCGTCAGCCGCAACTGGTGCTCGACCTGGTCCATCGGCTGGCTGTAGAGGTCCGCCACCCTGGTGTGGACGCGCAGGATCGTCTGCGCCACCGAGAGCTCGTACTCACGCGGCCGCAGCTCGTAGTCGACGAACGTGCTGGGCAGCCTCGGTTCGCCGTCGTGGCCCGACGAGATGTCGATCTCCGCCTCGCCGTGCTTGTTCGAGGCGTTCGTCGGGTTCGCCAGCTGCTGCGCGATGTGCTCGCGCATCGGCGCGATCTGCCCGTTGAGCTGGTTGAACGTCGCCCGCGAGAGCACCACGGCCGTCGTCGGCGTCAACGCACGCGCGGTGAAGCTCCAGTCCTTCTCAGTGCCGGACAGCACCGGCTCGTCACCGATGTACTCGCCGTCCGCCATGGTGCCCAGCGCCACGTCGTCGCCGTACTCGCCGAGGCCGGTCTTGGTGACCTTGCCGTGCGCGATGACGATGATCTCGTCGACGGACGTGCCGCGCTCCGCGATCACCTCACCCGGCTGGTACTCGCGCTGCTCGAAGCGGTTCGCGACGGCGGTCAGCGCCTCCTCGTCCTCGAACCCGCGGAGCAGGATGAACTCCGCGAGCTCCTGCGGCACGATCCGCACCTCGGAACCGACGCTGGTGAACGTGACCCGGCCGTCGCCGATCGCGAACGTGAGGCGCCGGTTGACCCGGAACGCGCCGCCCTTGGCCTCGACCCACGGCAGCATGCGCAGCAACCAGCGGGGCGAGATCCCCTGCATCTGCGGTGCGGACTTGGTGGTCGTCGCGAGGTTGCGCGCAGCGGCCCGCGACAGGCTCATCTGCTTGTCCTCGACCCCAAGGCCCGGATCGGTAACAGTCACTGCGAGTCCAATCTATGAACGAACCAGGACAGCGGCGGTGCCGAGTCCGGTGGGGGAGTGGAACGACTTCCGGGTGGGGGCGGGGGAGAAGCTGAACCTGCCGGATCTCCGCGACCAGAGCAGCTCACCGGCGAGCCACGACTTCAGAGCTTCGACGTACCGGTGCAGCCCGGCACGCGCCTGCTCGTCGAGGTCGTACTCCTGAACCAGGGAAGGAAGTTCGGCGATGATCGACTCGATCTGCCGCAACCGCGCGGCGACCAGGTCGCCCACGACCGAGACGGCCTGCTGAAGTTCGCACTCGAAGAACTGCTGCACCGCCAGCACCGCGCTGGTCGTGCTGGCGCCGGAGCCGTAGAACGCGTCGAACCCGAGAATCTCCTGCCGCAGCCCGGGAACGTCGCCGAACGAGTCCACCAGCGCTCGCATCGTGGAGTTGCGCAACAACTCCGCGGGCAGCTCGGCACCCACCGACTTCTGCGCGAGCGCCGCCGACAGGTCGCCCGCGTTGGTCTTGCGGCGCATCTCGACCAGGTCGATCGGGTCGGGCACCCGGCCCTGTGCGGTGTTGTGCAGCTCCCACGACATTCCGTCCAGCAGGCTGATGACGCCGGCGCGGTCGTCATCGTCCAAAGAGGACCGCGAGACCAGGTCCGCGAGTCCCTTCTCCGCGGGGTTCATCGGCGCGGTCCCCGACGCGAGGATCTCCTTGAGCCGAGCGATGAACGCCTTGCCGCCCAGCACGTTGCGCGACCGCAGGAAGCCCTCGCGGAACGCGTCGTGCAGGTAGAAGCCCCACGTGTGCCAGTCGTTGATGTGCTTCAGGTCTTCCAGCGACGCGGTCGGGTGCGTGAGCGGACCGAAGCCGCCGTAGTCCGCCGCGTCGTAGAACGCCTCGGTCCACGGCGCGCCGTTGAGCATGCCCATGTCCCGCACCCACGTCTTCGTGTGCTGGCGGACGCGGTCGACGTGCGGGGAGAGCCTTGCCGCGAACGGCATGTCGAACTCAACCACGACTCACCCCCAGCCACGCGCCGGACGTGCCCAGGCCGGTCGGCCCGCGCAGGATCGTGCGGAAGAACGCCGAGTTCCCGGCACCACCTTCGACTTTGGTGTAGCGGCCGGCGTGCAGGTGCCACTCGTGCCCGCCGGACTGCCAGTCCTGCAGGCCCTTCACGTACTTGAGCACCCGCGCCTGCTCCACCGGGTCGATGCCGTGCTCAGCGAAGAGTGTCGGCAGCTCGGTGAACACGGTGTTCTCGAACTGATGCAGCCGCGAGGTCAACAGGTTGTTCACGGCCTCGACCGCGGTCTGCGTGTCGTGGCCGAAGAACTTCTCGAACACCAGGACACCGTTGGAGTTCTCGCCCTCGCGCTGCACTTCCCGTTCGTACGAGAGAGCGGGACTTCCAGAGAGGGGAGTGAGCCGCGGACTCCGAGTTGTCGAAGTTCGTCGTCGACCTCCGCGACCTCTTCCCGTACTTCCTCCGCGC
>NZ_JBEXPJ010000261.1:0-8474 GCF_040611995.1 Lentzea sp. NPDC006480 | reverse complement strand
CCAGGCGGGAAGCCCGCAGCTTGCGCAGACGAAGGTCTCTGTCGAGAACGGCGTCGTCGTGGTCACGCTGACTGGCGAGGTCGATATGGTCAATGCCGACGAGGTGCGTTCCACCCTGCAGGCGCAGCTCGATGAACTACCCAGGGCGCTCGTGGTGGACCTCGCGCTGGAGTTTCTCGGGTCAGCAGGCCTGATCCACCCAGTCCCAGAAAGCACGCCGAAACCGTCGGCGTGTGCGATCCGCAACGCCGAGAAGCCGACCTCGTGCTCACGCCCGCGGTCAACCGCGGCGTGACCGTGACGCCAGACATGGTGCTGCGATGCCAGCGATTGGTCGACAACAGATTCACCGGTCACACGAGTTACTCGGCCGGCGAGAACCTCACCCAGGACGTGCCGCCCAAGCTTCACGTCTTCCTCTACACCTTGATCGGCACGAAGGCCAAGGTGGACTACCTGATCTGGTACGAGAAACCAGACTCCAACCGCCCACCTCCAGACCCCAAGAACCCCTGCAGCGCCGGGTGATTAGGGCTAGATGCATCCCGGGCCGCTCGCAGCGTCCGCGATCGCGGCCTCCTGGACGGGCCGGCGTCCACGCAGGATTTGTCGGTGCTGGGTAGTACGTTGCCCGACATGTCCAAGCAGAAGCGCAAGCAGACCGCGAAGCGTCACAAGCGGGAGAAGGCTGCGCGCGCGGCGGTCAGGGACACCGGCATCTCGCCCTCACTCGCCATGCTGATCGGCAGTATGGAGCGGTTTGCTCCGTATCTGACACTGTCCAACGACCCCGACGCAGCGATCGCCGCTGCCGCTGAACGACAGCGCCAAGCCATGGACGCGATCGTGGCCGCGACAGCACAAGCAGACGTCTTCGACGTCCTGGAGGCCGTCAGGATTCGCGGGTTGATGACAGACCCGGATACGTATCGAGAAAGCGAGCACGGCGCCGACGTGAGCATGTTCGAGCTGCTCGCACTGATCCTCATCTCACGTGGCACGAGGACAGCAACAACGTCTAACGGTGAAGACCCAGGTCCCGCAGAAGTTCTTGGAGCACTTCAGGTTCAGCTTCAAGATCTGATGGACGCGGGCCAGATGCTGAACCTGTTCACATCCGACCGCGGCGAGCCGTTGCACCGTGTTAGCTTCGGCACGCGTCTGCGTGAGGTAGCCGTACGCAACGCTATCTATCCGCACATGTTGGACGACACCCTGACGGCGCTGTTCGATGGTCAAGCAATCGAAACCGCCTGCCGGTCCGCACTGGGCTGCACGGTCAACGAAATCCGACGGGTGTTCGCTGGCCTACAGCAGCTAGTCATCAATGCGTTGGGTGGGCGGTTCGAAGCTTTGGAGGAGTGGCGGCAGATTCTTGACCGCACGAACGGTGAGGTCGCCGACTTGGCGTCACAGGAAATCGACCAAGCCCGAGCACTGCTCGCACAGGTCAGCGCCCGGCCAGGTTCGAACGCGACGCATACGCCAGAAGCCATTGCCGCGATGTCAGGCCTTGGCCTCGACGTCGTCCAGGTCGTGCTCGACCTGTTCTCCACACCCATGACCGCTCGCTCGCCGGCCGACGTGGTTCAGGAGTTCTTCGAAGGCACCTCTCCGTTGAGGACGCGTCCCCTTGTCGCAACTCCCGACGGCCAGTACGCCCTGGTGCATCAAGCCCTCATGACGCCGGCCATCCGCGAACGTGTCGAGGATGTACTTCGCGGTGACAAGAACGCCTGGAACGTCTACAGCAAGCACAGGGGCACTTATCTGGAGGGGGAAGCAGCACGCCTCATCGCAACTCACATGCCGGGCTCCGTCCAGTACCTCGGATTTGAGTACTTCGTTCCTGCCAGCGCTGATGAGACCAACCCTGCCTCTTTCACCAAACTCGTCGAGGGCGACGGGCTGCTGATCCTCGACGATGTCGCGGTCATCATCGAAGCCAAAGCTGTGGCGCTTCGTCCCCGGTCGCGAACGGGTGATCCCCTGCGCCTCCGTCAGGACCTTCGTCGGATCATCACCGATGCCGCAGAACAGGCTGACCGTCTCCGACGACGCATCCTCGACGACAAGGGACTACGACTTCGCGACGAGACTTGGCTGGACCTGAGTGCTGTCCGCGAAGTGCACACCGTCGCGGTCAGCCTGGAGGACTTGTCGGGCATCGCGACCGTCACAAGCGAGCTCGTCGTCAGCGGCCTGCTCAACACTGACGATCTACCATGGACCGTCTCCATTCATGACCTGCGCATCATCAACGAGCTGGTCGACCGCCCCGCAGAGCTGCTGCTCTACCTGCGCCGCCGCACGGAACCTGGTACCACGCGGTGCTTCCACGCAGTCGACGAACTCGATTTCTTCTTGCACTTCCTCGCCGCCCAGCTCTACGTCGAACCGGATCCTGACGCCGTGCAGCGTGAGCTCCCTCAGCTCGGAGAGCCACCAACGAAGAACAAGCGCCGATACAGAGAACAAGGGCTCGAGCTGATCAGCAGCCGCACAGACCCGTTGGACGCGTGGTACTTCTACCAGCAGGGCATCCGCACCACACAGGCGAACAAGCCGAGGATGAAGGCCGATCCCGATCTCTTGCTTATGATCGATGACCTCGCACGGCGCGGGGATCCCGGTTGGTTCGCGATGACCGCCGCGCTGCTGAACTTCGACACCGCCAGTCAACACCGTTGCGCAGTCGCCGGCCCGCGGTTGGCGGCTCAGACCCGTGCAGACGGCCTCCCTCACAGCCTCGCCATGCCGGCCGGAACGCGGCGCGGCGACAGCGTGCTCTTCATCTGGGCAACGACAACCCCGGGTCTGCCAACGGCGGCCTCGCTCCAACGGCTCCACGACTACACAACCGCCAAGAAACATCAACTACAACTCGACCGCGCCCTCGGCTTTCTCTACGACCACCGCACGGGCGGACTGTTGGACACCTACTACGACAACCGGTCGCCAGAGCCTGACCCAGCTCTTGATTCTCTCGGTACCCAAATCGGCCTGAAAGGACCTGAAGCGTTCCAAAGCGCACCGCCTGCTCGTCGACCACGCAAGCGCTGATCGCTACAACCCTGCAGATGCCTACCTATGTAGATCGTCTAGCGGCGGAGGGACGGACCCTGCTTGTGGCCGAGGATGTCCGATGATGGCCCATGCCACAGCCCCCAAAGCATCCAGCACGCTCGCGTTGTTCTGACTCGGCGGCCCTGGCTCAGCAACCTCGACAAGATTGACGCTCGATGGCCACACGGCGAGATCCAACTCGCCCTCGCATCTTCCGCGTGACGGGTCGGCGGTCGCATCCCACCGGCCGCTCAAAGACCCTCCCGGCGACACCAACACCTTCAATGGAACAGCAGGAAGCAGAAGCTCCTCCCTCGGCCGCAGCGAAAACTTCTCGAAGGTGACCACGATTCCACGGCTCAAGTCGCGGCCCGACCATCCATTGAGGACATCTTCGCCATTCGCTGCCCGCTCGGCTCGCGTACGTTCTCTAATCCGCTTCGGCGGAGACATCACCAACTGGTGCTTGAACACGTCTTCCGACAGTGTGCCTGGCGCTGCTGGGACCGGAGGAAGTTCGGGCCACCTCGACGGAAGCGTGTATCGAAGATCGTCGGCGAGTCCGCGCACGGGTCCTTCGAACCACAGACGCAGCTCGACGTCGCGGAAGTGCAAGTCAGTCGGATTGACGACAACAAGTTGCACGCTCGTACGTTCATCATCTTCAAGGAGCAACAGGAATCTCTCGGCGAGGACCTCGCTCGACTGCACCAAGTAGTCCTCGACATGGGACTCGTACACCTCGCGAGACCGCAGGTCACGGAGAGCTCGTTGGCTCACCATGTGCCGGTGCTCAAGAAAGTCCGACGGCCGTTGGTTCCGAGACCAGTCATACTCATCGGCAACAGCATGCAGACGGGCGCGTTCGGAGGCGATCCAGTGGCCGATGAAGTCCACCTCGTTCGGCATCACCTCGATCCCCGCGGGGTCGCACGAGACCTCGATGTCCAAGTACTCCGAGCCTGGACCAACGACGATGTCCCCGTGCACGACACCTGCTTGCACCACAACCTCTGCGGTACCGTTCATTTCGTTCCGCACGGCGTCCTGACTAGACCCGCCAGCCTGCGCTCCCGCCATCCGCGAATCCTAGTAGCTCAGAACCGTCTGACGACGCCTGAACTACGGCGTAGCGCAGTACCCGCCACGGTGACGCTTTTGCTGAGACTGCACAGAATCCACTGCCCGGAGATGAGATCACCTTCGTAGCGTCACCGCAGGCGAGTAGTCACGGGTGGCCACGCTGAGCCTCCTTCATGATCGCCACGGCACGCAGGACAACACAGATGCCAGCCTGCCAGGCACCGTCACAGCATCAAGGGATTCAGCACCAGGTCACCCATCCGGACGTGCCCGCAGATCTCACAACCTCACGTCCGAGATCAGCCGATATGGGCATAGTGGCGCGCGTCAGCCCCGACGTGCTCGGGATAGACCATCTTGGGCGTGCCCAGCGACTAGCTCCCGCTGGCATTCATTCAGGCACGCCGAGTAGAGCACATTGCACCGGCGCCGACGTCTGCACCGCCCAACGCGTCGTGAAAGTCGTGCGCGACAACGGATTCCGCGTAACGACCCCAGACGACACTAGCTTCACCACTCTCAGCTGTCGCGGGAGACCAGCCGGTCGATCAGTGCGGGCGACGAGCATGCACTCGCTGGGTTTCACCGGACCTGTGGCGAGCTGGCAAATTGGGCCGTTGATTGGGCCTGACCCGTTTTGACGGACACCTGAGATCAGGGGGTTTCGCCCCCGGAAGGATGTCCTCATGAAGACCACGGGCCCGAACACGCCCCGGCGTCCTCGTCGTGCGTTCACCCCGGAGTTCAAGGCGGAGATCGTCGAGCAGTGCCAGCGTGGTGACCGCTCAATCGCGCAGGTCGCGCGGGATTTCGACCTCACCGCGACCGCTGTGGCCGAGTGGGTCAAGCCGGCCGAGCGAGATGCCGGAACGCGCGATGACGGCGGCCTGTCCAGCGATGAGAAGGCCGAGCTGGCCGCGCTGCGACGGGAGAACAAACGGCTGCGCGAGGACGTGGAGATCCTCAAGCGGGCCACAGCTTTCTTCGCGAAAGAGACCCGGTGAACGTGTACCCGTTCATCGAGGCGGAGAACGCCGGCAGCGGCAACGTCAAGCGTGCGTGCGAACTGCTCCAGGTCTCCCGAGCCGCCTACTACGCCCACCGCACCGCGGGCCCGTCCGCCCGCGCCCGCGTCGACGCCACGCTGACCGAGAAGATCATCGAGGTGCATGACGAGTCGAACGGCACCTACGGAACGCCACGGATCCACGCCGAACTCGCCGACCAGGGCCACCGGCATTCCCGCAAGCGCATCGCCCGGCTGCTGCGCCAGGCCGGCTTGGCGGGGAAGGCGCCGAAACGGTGGCGCACCACCACGATCCCGGACCCGGCCACGACCACACCCGCTGACCTGATCGAGCGGGATTTCTCTTGCAGTGCAAGGGAAATAGACACCCGCTGGTGCGGGGACATCACCTACATCAACACCTGGGAAGGCTGGCTCTACCTGGCCACCGTGATCGACCTTGGCTCCCGCAAGGTCGTCGGCTGGGCCACCGCCGACCACCTACGCACCGACCTGGTCGAGCAGGCGCTGCGCAACGCCGTCACCCAGCGCCGCCCCGATCCCGGCGTGATCTTCCACTCCGACAGGGGCTGTCAGTACACCTCAAGTCAGTACTCCCGCGCGGCCGCCGATGCAGGGGTACGGCTCTCGGTCGGCCGCAAGGGCCAATGCTGGGACAACGCGGTCGCCGAATCGTTCTTCGCCACCATCAAATCCGAACTGCTCGACCGGCAGGCCTGGCCCACGAAAGCCAAGGCGCACAAGGCAATCTTCGAATACATCGAGGGCTGGTCATGATATGCGGGTGATCCGTTGCCAGGCCGGTCCGGTCGGGCAGGTGAGGTCGCCGCATCGATCGGAGACCTCTGGTGGGGTTCACGCCATGCCTTGTCCGCACGCCCCGAGCCGGTGGTGGTGAGCAGATTCGTCTGGGCCATCCACTGCTGGACTCCTATCTGGAGCTGGTGACCGCGAGGGCCCGCTGGAACACCGTGTTGGCCAGCGCCTTCGACCTGAAAGTGTTCTTCTCCGTCATCGACAAGGACCCGGTCGACGTGGACACCGCCGACGTTTTGGTCTTCATCAAGGCCCAGCGCGAACCACGGCATGGCGCGACGGTGGTGCGAATCGAGGACGGTGAAAGTGGACTGTCGGCGCGCACCATCAAGCGGCGGCTCGCCACGGTCGCCGGACTTTACGAATACCTGATCATCCGCGCAGACACGATCGTGTCACGTAATCCGGTGCCCCGAGGGCTGGCGATGCGCCGTCCCGGCCAGCGGGCGGTGCGTAGCGTCCCGTTGATCCGGACACCCCGCACCTTGCCGCGGGTGATCGACCCTGGTGAGGTGGACGCGTTCATCGCCGCACTGCGCAGCCACCGGGACCGGGCCATGGTCGAGGGGATGCTGCTCGGTGGGCTCCGCCGCTGCGAGGTCCTCGGCCTTCGCCTGGGCGATGTCCGCCCCGGTGAACGTCGACTGTTCATCGCCGACGGCAAAGGAGGCCATCAGCGGATCGTGCCGGTGTCGCAACGCTTCTTCATCACACTGGGCGACTACCTCACCGGCGAGCGACCAGACGAAGCCATCGACGACCACGTCTTCCTTGTCCTCAAAGGACCCCGTCGGGGCCGGCCGCTGTCGGCACCCGGTCTTGACGAGATCGTCGCCGGCGCCCGCGCCAGGGCAGGGATCGAACACCTGACCTGCCACCAGTTACGCCACACGTGCTTCACCCGTCTTCGCGAGGCGGGGATGGCGCTGGAGGCGATCCAGGCTCAGGCCGGACACCGCTCGATCGAGTCGACCCGTATCTACCTGCACCTGGCCAACGACTGGCTCGCCGGAGAATACCGACGAGCCTGCGAGGCGATCGACGCGCAAACCCTGGCAGGCCAGTGATGCCCGCCGCCCTCGCGCTCGGCACCGCAAACGCCGACCGGGTCGACGCCTACCTCACCGCGATGAGGACGGTCGGGCGCAGGACCGGCCGTTCCACGGTGCAGGCGGCCAAGTCGTTCTGCGCCAAGCTCGAACGGGCAGGCGGATGGGCACAGCTCACCCCAGCCCAGCAGATCGACGCGATCGGCAAAGCCCCGTCGTTCGCCTCATGGCTGCTGGTCACCCGCAGGCTCACCGTCAGCGCCGACGTCCTGGGCCGCGTCGACCTGCGACTGGGCAACGCAGCCCGCAACCACTGCCCCCAGGCACACGCCTGGTTCCTCGATTCCTGTCGCCGCCTGCAGACCGATCACGCCGACATCGCCTTGCAGTGGAACACCTTGGTCAAAATCACCGCTGTCACCGGCATACCCGTCGACCGGGTCGACACCGCGATGTTCGACACCACCCGAGCGGCGATCATCGACGCCTATCTCACACGCGGGATGCCGAACTCGGGCCGCAACGCGGCCTCGATCTTCCACCGACTCCGGCTCACCCTGTTCCACGCGGGCAGCCTCGACAGCCACGCCCGACCCACCCGGCGGGCATCAGTGTCGGTGACCGGATGGGCAGCAGTCCCAGCAGGGTTCGCCGAGACGGCTCGCCGCTATCTCGCCCAGGTCGATCTGAGCCTGCGTCCCGCGACGGTCACACACATCGAGCACGACCTGCGCGAGTTCGGGACCTGGCTCGCCCTGGCGCACCCGGACATCGAGGACTGCACAGGTCTGACCCGGACCCATATCGAGGACTACAAGGTATGGCTTGGGGCACAACATGCCCGCTACACGACCAAGCCGCTCAACCGTGCCAGCATCAAAAACCGGTTGATCAACCTGCACTGCTTCTTCGACCGGGTCACCGAATGGGGCTACCCCAGCCCGCCGCAACGCCCGCTGATCTTCGCCGGAGACCTTCCGATCGTCGATAAGCCGCTGCCTCGGTTCCTCGACGACGCCGCAGCCGCCAAACTCATGCGGGCCTCCCGCGCCGATCCCGATCCGCTGTCACGTCTCATCGTGGAACTGTTGGCCCGCACCGGGATCCGCAAGGGCGAACTGCTCGGCCTGACCGTCAATGCCGTGGTGCAGATCGGATCCGCCTTCTGGCTGCGCATCCCGGTCGGCAAGCTGCACAACGACCGCTACATCCCGCTGCATCCCCAACTCAAACAGATGCTCGATGACTGGATCACTAACCACCGCCCCACCGGGCTTCGCTCGCAACGTCTTCTGCTCGAACGCAATCGTCCCGTCACCGCGCTGCGCGTGGCCACCGCGTTGAGCAGGCTGGGCCACGAGGCCGGGATCGGACACGTCACCGCCCACCAACTACGCCACACGTTGGCCACACAAGCCATCAACCGCGGCATG
>NZ_JBEXPJ010000260.1:0-8498 GCF_040611995.1 Lentzea sp. NPDC006480 | reverse complement strand
GCCTTGCACTCCGGTTTCGAAGTATTAGACGTGATGAAATGCGTCTCATTACGAAAAAGTTTCGTGGCTCTTCTCACCGCGGGTGAGCTGCGCACTTCCCGGCGTGGCACCGTTCAGGTCACATCGGCATGCCGCTGTGACCATGACGACGCGAAAGGAGCAGGCGGTGTCGTCCGCGAGAATCACCGCCCTCGAGGCCGAGGTGGCGGGGCTGCGCAAAGCTCTGGTGTCCCGGACCGTCATCGGGCAGGCCACGGGCCTGATCGCCGCACGCAAGCCCTGCACACCCCAGCAGGCGTTCGGGCTGCTGGTGCACGTCTCCCAGCACCACAACATCAAGCTGCACGTCGCCGCCGACCGGCTGGTGGCGGCGTTCGTGCACGCCCACCTGGGCCGGCCGGTACGCCCGGCCGACCAGGTGTTGTGGGATCACGTCGACGCGACGACCGCGAACGACTCCGGTGAGAGCGACGACGGGTTCGCCGAGGAGGTCAGCAGCACCTCGCCCTGAGGCAGCGGGACGGGCGTCGTGCCGAGGTTGACCACCACGCGGGTCGTTCCGCGGTGCAGCACGAAGCACAGCCCGTCCTGCTCCACCACGAACCTGTCCAACCGCGGGTCGGCGAGCTCCGGGCGGGAGCGGCGCAACGCGATCAGGGCCTTGTACGTCTCCAGCACCTTCGCGTGTTCGGCCCTGTCGGCTTCGTCCCACTTGAGGCGCGAGTTCTCGATGGTCTGCGGGGACATCGGGTCCGGCACGTCCGACTCACCCCACCCGTGCCGCGCGAACTCCTTGCGCCGGCCCGTCCGCACGGCCTCGGCCAGCTGCGGGTCCGGAAAGGACGCGAAGAACTGCCACGGCGTGCTCGCCGCCCACTCCTCGCCCATGAAGATCATCGGCGTGTACGGGGAGGTCAGCACGATCGCCGCCGCGCACAACAACTTCCCGGTCGACACCGTGGCCGGCAGCCGGTCGCCCGTCGCGCGGTTGCCGATCTGGTCGTGGTTCTGCGTGTACGCCAGGAACCGGTAGCCAGGGATCAGCGCGGTGTCGACCGGCTTGCCGTGGTGCTTCTCGCGGAACGACGACCAGGTGCCGGCGTGGAAGAAGACCTTCTCCAGGGTGTTCTTCAGCGCTCCCGGTGCCGCGAAGTCCTCGTAGTAGCCGAAAATTTCGCCCGTTAGTGCGACGTGCAGGCAGTGATGGAGATCGTCGGACCACTGCGCTTGCAGGCCGTAGCCGCCGCCTTCCCGTGCGGTGACCAGCTTCGCGTCGTTCAGGTCGGATTCGGCGATCAGGCTAAGAGGGCGGTTGAGCCCGGCTGAGAGCGCATCCACCTCTGCCGCCAGCTCTTCGAGCACGTGCACCGCTCGCCGGTCGTCGAGCGCGTGCACGGCGTCGAGCCGGAGCCCGTCGACGTGGAAGTCGCGGAGCCACTGCAGGGCGTTGTCGATCACGTACCGGCGGACCTCGTCGGAGTTCGGCCCGTCCAGGTTCAGGCCCGGTCCCCAGTCGTTGCGACCGGCGAAGTACGGCCCGAACTTGTCGAGGTACGCGCCGGACGGTCCGAGGTGGTTGTAGACGACGTCCAGCAGCACGGCGAGGCCTCGCGCGTGGCAGGCGTCCACGAACCGCTTGAACCCGTCCGGCCCGCCGTAGGGCTCGTGCACCGCACCCCAGAGCACGCCGTCGTAGCCCCAGCCCTCGACGCCGTCGAAGCTGTTGACCGGCATGACCTCGACGAACGTGATGCCGAGGTCCACCAGGTGGTCGAGCTTGCCGATGGCCGCGTCGAACGTGCCTTCCGGCGTGAACGTGCCGATGTGCAGCTCGTAGATCACGCCGCCCTGCAACGCCCGGCCGGTCCAGCTCTGGTCGGTCCACTCGAAGTCGTGCCGGTAGACCCTGGACGCCTCGTGCACGCCGTTGGGCTGCCACAGCGACCGCGGATCCGGATATGCCTTGCCCTCGATGACGAACGCGTAGTCGGTGCCCGCGGCAGCCACCTCGATTTTGGCAGAACGCCACCAGTCGCCGTCGCGCTTCATCTCGTGGTCGAAGCCGTCGACGCGCACGTGCACCGACTCGGGTGCCGGCGCCCAGACCTCGAAGCTCACTCGTCCCCCTGAACCAGCAGTGCGACCGGGTAGGTGTCGAGCAGGGCGGCCAGGTCCTCGGTGGCCGGCCGGCCGGTCAGCACGTCCGTCCACTTGGTACCCGGCAGCGGCAGAACCGTGTCCTGCCACCCCTTGCGGGCCAGCCCGACCGGCAGCCGCGTCGCCACCGTGATCACGCCGGAGCGTTCGAACGCCAGCACGTGCTCAGCCGCCGGGCCTTCCGCGTGCAGCGGCCGGTAGCCGTGCAGACCTCGTTGCCGCACGTGCAAAGCCTTCTGCACCACCAGGAGCTTCGCCGCGCCCGAGTCGTCGATCTCCGGCAGCCAGCCCTTCTCGATGCGGTCCAGCAGTTCCGCGCGGACCAGGTAGTCGACCGGGCGGCGGTTGTCCGGGTCGACCAGCGAGAAGTCCCACAGCTCGGTGCCCTGGTAGACGTCCGGCACGCCCGGTGCGGTGAGCTGGACGAGCTTCTGCCCCAACGAGTTCACCCAGCCGGGTGCCTTGATCCGTTCGGCGAACGCGGCGACCTCGGGCTCGTTCAGCACCTTCGCGGGCCACGCGGCGACCTCGGCGTCGAACTCGGCGTTCCGGTCGACCCAGGACGTCTTGATCTTGGCTTCCCTGGACGCCTTCTCCAGGTACTGACCCAGGCGTTCCTCGGTGATCGGGAAGGCGCCGACGAGCGACTGCCACGCGAGCCGGTTCAGCGACGGCTCGGAAAGGCCGTGCTTCTCGGACATCGCGCTCTCGAACGCCAGGTACTCGTCCGGGATCTCCGCCAGCACCGCGAGCCGGGCCCGGACGTCCTCGGACCGCTTGGTGTCGTGCGTCGTCAGCGCGGTCATGGCGACCGGCGTCTGCGCCTCACGTGCCTGGGCGCGCTGGTGGAACTCGGTGACGGGCAGGCCGAACCGGTCCGGCGAGCCGCCGACCTCGTTGAGCGCCACGAAGTTCGTGTACCGGTAGAACGCGGTGTCCTCGGTGCCCTTCGCGACGACCATGCCGGACGTCTGCTGGATCCTGGTCGCCAGCTCACCGTGCGGATCGGCGCGCACCTGTTCGTCGAGTGCGCGCGCGGCAGGCGACTTGGCTTTCCGGACCGCGGTTTCCCAGTGGCCGGAGCCTTCCGGCAGGTACGACCGGTAGACCGGAAAGTTGACCATCACCTCGGCGACGGCCGCGCAGGCGTCCTCGAACTCGACACCCTGCACGAGACGGGCGATCCGGCGCACCTCGGCGACCAGGATCGAGTCCGCGACCTGCTGCCGTGACGCGTGTTCGACGGTGTGGAAATCCCCCGCGAACGCCTCCGTGGGCGCGATGAACACACCGCAGACCTCGCGCAACGCGTCGTAGCCCGTCGTGCCGTCGACCGGCCAGCTCTGCGGCAGCGACTCGTCCGGGCCGAGGATCTTCTCCACGACCAGCCAGCCGTCGAAGTGCTCGCGCAGCCTGCGGAAGTAGCCACCGGGATCGGCGAGGCCGTCCGGGTGGTCGACGCGCAGTCCCGTGACACCCCACGACAAGACCTCGCGGTGGGTCGCCTCGAACACCTCCGGGTCCTCGACGCGCACCGCGGCCAGCTCGGTGATGTCGAAGAACCGCCGGTAGTTGAGCTCGGTGTTGCCGCGCCGCCAGTCGACCTTGACGGAGTGCTCGGCCGGTTCTTCCTCCGCGCCTTCCGCGAGCACCGGCAGCAGGACCTTGCCGGACGACCAGTCGATGTCGAAGTACCGCGCGTACCTGGAGCTTCGACCGTTCGCGAGAACGTCGTCCCACCACGGGTTCGGCACGACCATGTGGTTCGGCACGATGTCGACCACGAGCCCGAGCTCGTGCTCCGCCAGGCTCTTCTGCAGTGCCCGGCGGCCTTCGTCGCCACCGAGCTCCGGCCGGGCACGGGTCGGGTCCACGACGTCGTAGCCGTGCGTGGAACCCTTGCGCGCGTCGAGCATCGGCGAGGCGTACAGCGCACCGATCCCCAGGCGCCGCAGGTAGTCCGCGATGGAAGCGGCGTCGGCGAAGGTGAAGTCCGGGGTGAGCTGAACGCGGTACGTGGAGAAGGGCGCGCCCATCAGCCCACCCTCTGCAGCACGACGAGCGACCGCGCGGTGAGGTTCAGCTGCCCGCCTGCCACGACGGGCTTCTCCCCGTTGCCGACGTGCCCGGTCGTCGTGTCGACCACCACCGTCCACTCAGGGCCGTACTCGACGTCCGGCAGCGTCACCTCGATGTCCTCGTAGTGCGCGTTGAACGCCATCAGGAACGAGTCGTCGACCACCCGCATGCCGCGCGAGTCGAGGTCCGGGATGCCCTCGCCGTTGAGGAAGATGACGACGCACTTGCCGAAGTCGTCCTCCCAGTTCTGCTCGGTCATCTCCTCGCCGGACGGGGTGAACCACGCGATGTCGCGCAGCTCCTCGCCCTTGCGGATCGGCCGTCCCGCGAAGAACCGCTTGCGCCGGAACACCGGGTGCGCCTTGCGGAACCGCGAGACCGCCGCGGTGAACTCGACCAGCTCGGAGTTGCTCTCCAGCAACGACCAGTCGACCCACGACACCTCGTTGTCCTGGCAGTACGCGTTGTTGTTGCCGTGCTGCGTGCGCCCGAACTCGTCGCCGTTCACGATCATCGGCACACCCTGCGACAACAGCATCGTCGCCATCAGGTTCCGCCGCTGCCGGGCCCGCAGCTCCAGGATGTCCGGGTCGTCCGTCGGCCCCTCGACACCGCAGTTCCAGGACCGGTTGTGGCTCTCGCCGTCCTGGTTGTCCTCGCCGTTGGCCTCGTTGTGCTTCTCGTTGTACGACACCAGGTCGTTGAGCGTGAACCCGTCGTGCGCCGTCACGAAGTTGATCGACGCGTACGGCCGGCGGCCATCGTCCTGGTAGAGGTCGCTGCTGCCGGTGATCCGCGACGCGAACTCGCCGAGCGTCGCTCGTTCCCCGCGCCAGAAGTCCCGCACCGTGTCCCGGAACTGCCCGTTCCACTCCGTCCACAGTGGAGGGAAGTTGCCGACCTGGTACCCACCGGGCCCGACGTCCCACGGCTCGGCGATCAGCTTGACCTGCGACACCACCGGGTCCTGCTGCACGACTTCGAAGAACGTCGCCAGCCGGTCGACGTCGTAGAACTCGCGGGCCAGCGTCGCCGCGAGGTCGAACCGGAACCCGTCGACGTGCATCTCGGTGACCCAGTACCGCAGCGAGTCCATGATGAGCTGCAACGTGTGCGGCGCCCGCACGTTCAGCGAGTTACCGGTGCCCGTGTAGTCCATGTAGAACTTCGGGTCGTCCTCCACCAGCCGGTAGTACGACTCGTTGTCGATCCCGCGCATCGACAACGTGGGCCCGAGGTGGTTGCCCTCCGCCGTGTGGTTGTAGACGACGTCGAGGATGACCTCGATGCCGGCCTGGTGCAGCGCCCGCACCATGCCCTTGAACTCCTGCACCTGGTTCAACGGCAACGCCGAGTAACCGTCGTGCGGCGCGAAGAAGCCGATCGTGTTGTAACCCCAGTAGTTGCTGAGCCTGCGCTCGGCCAGCGTGTGGTCGCTGATGAACTGGTGCACCGGCATCAGCTCGACGGCCGTCACACCCAGTTTGATCAGGTGGTCGATCATCACCGGATGCGCGAGGCCCGCGTAGGTGCCCCGCAGCCTCGGCGGGATCTCCGGGTGGTCGATGGTGAGGCCGCGCACGTGGGCCTCGTAGATGACGCTCTCGTTGTACGGCGTCCTGGGCAACCGGTCGCTGGTCCAGTCGAAGAACGGGTTCACCACGACCGACTTCGGCACGTGCGGCGCCGAATCCGTGTCGTTGCGCTCGTCCGGCGAGCCGAACTTGTACCCGTACAGCGCCTCGTCCCACGCCAGGCCGTTGGAGATGGCCTTGGCGTACGGGTCGATCAGCAGCTTGTTGGGGTTGCACCTGAGACCGCGTGACGGGTCGTACGGGCCGTGCACGCGGTATCCGTACTTCTGGCCGGGACCGATGCCGAGCAGGTAGCCGTGGTGGACGAAGCCGTCCACCTCCGGCAGCCTCACCCGTGTCTCGGTGCCGTCGTCGTCGAACAGGCAGAGCTCCACGTACTCCGCAACCTCGGAGAACAGGGCGAAATTGGTGCCAACGCCGTCATATCCAGCGCCAAGCGGGTAGGGCCTTCCAGGCCAGGGTCGCACGATGCTCCTCGTCACGAACGGCGGCTACCCATCGACCCTATCCGCCTAACTCCGGACCGGCATCACACTCCTTCGTGTGCCAGCACCAGCTGCCCACGTGCGGCCGTGAGCAACGTTCGTGCTTCCTGGATCTCCACGTACTTCAGGTGCTCACAGGCCGCCTCCGCGCACGCCAGCGCGTGCTGCAGGGCGATGTTGTCGTCCACGGGTCCTGCGTCCCGCAGCGCGTCACGCAGGGATTCCTCCGCGCGCCGTGCCCCGACCACCGGGTCGCCGAGTGCCGCAGGTCTCACCGAAGCGAGGACCTGCTCGACGGCCAGTTCAAGCACGCCGGTTGGGTTCCGCGTGCTCACGGCTGAGCTCATCTGGTACGCCACCTCCAAAACGTTCGTCGTTCGCCGTCGGGTGACGGCCTCACTGTACTCCGCAGGCACTTGACCTGCCGTTACGTGGAAGTTTCATCTTTCCCGGCTGCGCAGGGGACGGGTGATGTCCCGGACGCGTGGAAAGAAATCGTCCAATGCCACGGGCAGGGGAATTCGCCAGTTCGGGTGCTCGTCGATCGTGCCCGGCACGTTGGGCTGCCGGGTTTCCCGCAGAGCGTCCTGAGGTGAAGTCAGGACCAACGCGCAGGGTGCCTGCGCCAGCAACTCGTGGACGCCGGCGACCCGATCGCTCGGATCGATGCCTTCCTGGCGCATGAGCTCGTCGAAGTCCGGGCCGTCCGGGCCCGCGAAGAACGTCGCGGCCGTCGGCAGGTCGTGCGTGGAGATGCTGGCCATCTGGTTCGGGTTCCACTGCGACGGCGGGACCAGCGGATGGCCCTCGGCGTAGTAGTCGCGCTGGAAGTAGAGCACGGCGCTGGTCAGCATGCCGTTCTCCTGCAGCGTCTTCGTGACGACCGGCTCGACCGTGCCGAGGTCCTCGCCGACCACGACGGCGCCCGCGCGGTAGGCCTCCAGGGCCAGCACGCCGAGCATCGCGTCGGCGTCGTAGTAGACGTAGGTGCCCCTGCTGGGTGGCTCGCCCGGCGGGATCCACCAGAGCCGCCACAGGCCCGCGACGTGGTCGATGCGGATGCCGTCGGCGTGCTTCAGGACGCCGCGCAGGACCTGGCGGAACGGGCGGTAACCGGTCTCGGCGAGCTTGTCCGGGCGCCACGGCGGCAGGCCCCAGCCCTGGCCGTCCGCGCTGAACGCGTCCGGTGGCGCGCCGACCGTGACGTCGATGGCGAAGACGTCCGGGTCAGCGAACGTGTCCGCGCCACCCGGCGAGACGCCCACCGGCAGGTCGTGGATGACGCCGATGGCCATGCCTGCCTCGTGCGCGGCGAGCCGCACGTCCTGCAGCTGGCGGGTGCAGAGGTGCTGCAGCCAGGCGTGGAACGCGACTCGGTCCGGTGGCGCCTCGGCTTCGGCCGGCCACTCGCGCCAGTCCTTGCCGTGGATCTCGGCCAGCGCGCAGTACGTGGCGAACGCCTTGAGGTCGTCGTCCATCTCGACGTCGCCGCCGGGGAACAGCAGCTCCAGCGCCTGCCTCTTGGCGTCCCAGATCGCGTCGTAGTCGATCAGGTCCTCGTTCGCCGGGCGCAGGTCGCGGATCAGCTGCCGGGTGCGCGGGCAGGCCTGCAGGAACTCGGCGGTGTCGGTGATCCGCAGGTACAGCGGGTTCGCGAACCGGCGGCTCGTCGGCGAGTAGGGCGAGCGCTCGACCGGGTGCGTGAGCGACGGGGCCTGCACCGGGTTGACCAGCACCACGCCCGCGTCCAGTTCGAGAGACGACCTGCGGGCGATCGTGGCGAGGTCGGCGAAGTCGCCCATCCCCCACGAGTCCTTCGAACGGGCGGCGTAGAGCTGCAGCATCCAGCCCCAGGTGTGCGGGACGTCCGGCAGCGTCCTGGGCGCGACGGCCAGCGTGATCGTCTGCCGGTCCGTGATGATCCGGTGCCAGCCCAGCGGCAGCGAGTCCGGCAGGTGGCGGTCGACGTGCAGCGTGCCGCCGTCTTCGAGCTCGACGGTCGCGGGGCCGCGCAGGTCGTACGTCTCGTACTCGCGGATGACGATCGTCGGCGGGAGGACCCGTTCGGCCCGGCGCTGCTCGACCAGGGCGAACTCACGGGCGACGGAGTCCTCAGTGGACGCATCGACGCCGAACTGGGCGAGGATCTTGACGACGACCTCGGTGTCGACCACGACCTCTT
>NZ_JBEXPJ010000259.1:0-8546 GCF_040611995.1 Lentzea sp. NPDC006480 | reverse complement strand
GCTGAGACGGTCGCCGAACTCACAGCTTCCTCGGGGCGGCTTGGAGCTTGGGCAACCTGAGGTAGAGCTCCTTGCCGAGCAGCAGGAGCACGCCGATCACGAGCATCGCGAGCCCGATCACGACGGTCACGAACGGCAGGTAGCGCTTGAGCGTCGTGGCGACCGGGGTGAGAACAAGTCCGAACAGTCCGAAAAACGTGACAAAACCGGCAGTCATCACCAAACCGGACATGAAGGCCCGTGTCGGGCTGTCGCGCGCCACGAGTGCCAAATACGCAGGCAGCATCGCGAATCCGCACGGGTTGACCGTGGCGAGCATTCCGGCGAGGACCGCTAAAGCGATGTCGTTCACGGGCTGAAGGCTAGAGTTGGTTCGTGCCGATCGAACAGTGGCTCGAAGCCATCCCACCTCTGCTCGTGTACGTGATCGTCGGCCTGGTGATCGGTGTCGAGTCGCTCGGAATCCCGTTGCCCGGTGAGATCGTGCTGGTCACGTCCGCCTTGCTGGCCTCGCAGCACGACACGCTGAGCCCGTTGTGGATCGGTGTGTGGGCGAGCGCGGGCGCGATCATCGGCGACAACTTCGGGTATCTCATCGGCCGGCGCCACGGACCCCGGCTGTTCGTGTGGATGGGGAAGAAATTCCCCAGGCACTTCGGTGAAACGCAGCTCGGCCACGCCCGGCGCGTGTTCCAGAAACGCGGCGCGTGGGCCGTGTTCTTCGGCCGTTTCGTGGCGCTGCTGCGCATTCTGGCCGGGCCGCTCGCGGGGTCGCTGCACATGAACTACGGCAAGTTCCTGGTGGCCAACGCGCTCGGCGGCGTGGTGTGGGCCGGTGGCACGACGGCGGCCGTCTACTACCTCGGCGTGGTGGCCGAGAAGTGGCTGAAGGGCTTCTCCTACGCGGGCCTGGCGATCGCCGTGGCGGCCGGCGTTATCGGCGTCTTCGTGGTGAAGAAGCGGCTGGCGAAGGCCGCCGAGAAGGCTGCGGCCGAAGACGTCACGGAGCCTGCGTAGCCCAAGCGGCGATCTGCGCGCGCGACCGCACCCCGAGCACGGTCTTGAGGTCGCGCACGTCCGCCTCCACGGTCCGCAGCGACACGTGCAGGCCGTCCGCGATCTGCTTGTTGGTCAACCCTTCCGCGACCATCGCGGCGACCCGGAGCAACCTTTCCTCGCGCCACGACAGCGGTCCGAGCGCCACGTCCTCGGTCTCCTCGCCCTCGTCCAGCTCCGGCAGGGTCGCCAGCACGTCGAGAAGCTTGTCCCGCACGGCAACGGAATCGTGCTGCAGCAACGCGTCGAACGCGAACACCCGCACCGACTCCAGCATCGTGAGCCTTTCGCCGGGTTGCAGCAGTGACCGCGCGTTGAGGCTCTTCGCGAGCTCCCACCCGTGCGGCATCAGGGCATCGGCGAGCTCCTCGCTGATTCCGCCCGGCAGCAAGGAGAACGTCCGCAACGCCGTTCGCTCGGCCTCGCTCAGCAACTGGTAGCTGCGGTCGATCGCCGCATGCAACGACCGGTGGTGCGCCTCGGCGTCGCGCGGTCCGACCGTGAGAGCCGCGAACCGGTGGTCAAGCCGCGCCTCGATCTCCTCCAGTGTCAGCACCCGCACGAGGCGCGCGGCCAGTTCGAGCGCCAGCGGCAACCGGTCGAGCTTGTCGCACAAGGCGTCCAGCAGTGCGGCGTGCTCGTCGAACTCGTTGTCGACGGCGGTGGCCCTGTCGCAGAACAACCGCTTCGCCTCGTGCGGCTCGAGCGGACTGAGCCGATACGCCTGCTCGCCTGGCACGTTCAGCAGCTCACGACTCGTGGCCAGCACACGAACCGTTGGGTGGCGCTGCACAAGATCCGCGCATTCCCGCAGAAGGTGCTCGCACCCGTCGAGGACCAGCAAACCGGGTTCCGGGGGCAGCGGTCCAGCGACTCGGGAGACCTCCGCGAGCTCGACCAGCATCGCGTGCTGCCGGTGGGCGATCAGTTCGTGCACCAGCCGCGACTTGCCCACCCCGGGCGGCCCCACGACGGTGACGACCCGGTGCCGCGCCAGCAGTTTCGTGAGGTCGGCCAGTTCGCCGTGCCGCCCGACGAACGTGTCGAGCCGCGCCGACCCGGACACGACCTCCCGAGCGCGCCGCCGATAAGCCCGCTGACGGCACGCCCCGGAGCAGTACTTGGCCGGAGCCGCGAGCGGGGTACCGCAGTCGTCGCAGGTCACCACTCACCACCCGCTGGAGGCATCTGCAAGTACCACCAACTCTTGATGAAACCGCCGCCGACTACGCCCAACCTGTTCGCCTGTTGCCGAACCAGCCCGGCGCTACCGAACTCGAAGCTGCGAGTTGGTGGTGGAAAAGGGCCTGTTGATGTTGAGTTGGTCGTACTTGCAGACGTCGTCATCGCACGCGCGCCGTCCGTGCCGCCAACTGGGTTCGCGAGCTGAGCCCGAGCCTGGTCAGCATCTGCGTCACATGTGAGCGCACGGTGCCGGTCGAGATGCCCAGCCGCGCCGCGATCTCCGGGTTCGTCAGGCCTTCCGCCACGAGGTCGGCGATCTGCTGCTGCCGCGCGGTCAACGGCTCGTCGCGCTCGACCTCGCTCACGTATTCCAGCAGCCCGGCGTGGTCGAGCCGTGCGCCCAGCCGCCGCGCCCTGGACACCCGCCGCTCCCCCGCCTCCGCCACGGCGAAGTCGCACGCGTCCGCGACCATCCGGTTCCACGGTGCTTCCTGCCGTGCACCGCGTGCGCTGCGTGTCGCGGCCGCAGCAGCCATCAGCACCACGGTCCGTTCGACCTGGTGCCGTCGTGCGGCGACCACGCCCAGACCCTCCAGCACGCCGGCCAGTGCGACCGACGACGGCGCGCCTTCCCGCAGCGCGACAACAAAATGCCGCTCGGCCAGGTCGACGTCGTCACGTTCCAGAGCGATCACCCCAGCGGTGTGCCGGGTGGCCATCAGCCGGTAGCCGTCCGGCAAGTCGAACGCGAGCGACTCCTCCACCGCCGCCAACGCGCCGTCCAGATCGTCGAGCCGCATCAGCAGCCACGCGTGATTGTTCAGAAACGTCATCAGCAACGACGAGTTGCCCAAGGCACGCGCGCACGCGATCGAACGCTCGTTGGCAGCCCGAGCACCAGCGAGGTCGTCAGTCACCGTGCGCGCGTAGCCGAGCGTGTTCCATGCGCGCGCCTCCCAGTTCGGCTGGCTGGTCGCCGGGTGCTCGACCAGAGCCTCGGCCAGCCGCAGCGACTCCTTCCCCTCGCCCAGAAAACCGGCCAGCCAGGCGGCGCGGAACACCAACATCTCCGAGTGGCCGGAAAGCGAGCCACCGGACAAGGTCTCCGCCGCCAGCCGCATCGCCTCGCCGTACGCGCCGCGCAGATACCAGACGTGGACGACGGCCGCGACGAGCCAGGTGTGCCGCGGGTCGGTGCGAGGCAGGCGGCCGACAGCGTGCAGCAGCTGGTGTTCCTGGCCGTCGAGCCACTCGTTGGCCTCGACAGCGATCGACGGTGCGCACGCCACCATGCGGATCATGCGCGTCAGCACGGTGATCAGCCGGTCGAACGTCGCATCCGTCTCGCCGCACTCCGCCAAGCGCGCCAAGCCGAAGAGGCGGATCGACTCGAGCACGCGGAACCGCGCGCTCGACGACGACGGCTGCGACCGGACCACCAACGACTTGGCGCGCAACGAAGTCATCAGCTGCACGATGTCGTCGGCGCAGGCGCACACCGCAGACGCCAGGTCGAGGTCGAAGTCGCCGATCAGCACGGAAAGCCGGCGCAGCGCGGACTGCTCGGCCGGGCACAGCAGGTCGTAGCTCCACCTGATCACCGCGTCCAGCGAGCGATGCCGCGCGGGCACGTCCGTCCTGGCCGCGGCGAGCTCGACCGCCAGCGGCAGGCAGTCCAGCAACGGATCGGCCAGTTCGGCGGCACCACCACACTCCACGAACAACGTGCGCGCGTCGGCGGCGGAGAGCGGGCCGACTTCGACGCACATCTCGCCGGCCAGATCGAGAGGTTCGCGAGACGTGACGAGCACCCGCAGCCGCGGGCACCGCGCGAGCAGCTCCGCGACCACCTCGGCGGCCTCGCGGATGAGGTGCTCGCAGTTGTCCAGCACCAGGAGGCGGTGCTCGGACAGCGCGTGCGCGACCGTCTCGGGCAGCGACGAACCCGGCTCCTCCCAGACGTTGAGTGAGAACGCGACCACGTGCCACAGCAGGTCCGGCCGGTGCACGGGCTCCAGCTCGACGACCGCGGTGGCGGGTTCGCCGGGGCACAGCTCGGCCGCCAGCCTGGACTTTCCCGCGCCACCGGAACCGACGAGCGTCACCAGACGGTGCCTGCGCAGAAGGCGTCGCACGGCGGACAGCTCGCGTTCCCGTCCCACCAGACGGGTGCGCGCGTTCACCGACGACCACATGCGCGCGATTCTAGGAGCGAATGCGGCGCGAAGAAATGTCGTCCAATCGCGATTGACAGGATCCCGCCATAACTGCACCACTACTCACAAAACCGGTTTGAACAGCCCAAATGCAGGCTGTCCAACGCCCGAACGGCCTGATCCGACCGGCGAATTGAGACGAATCAACCCCCTGTTGGAATTCCCCGCACCGCCTCGGCCACGGTCAGCGGCCGCAGAATCAGCGAACTCGTGTGCGTCTGGTCCGGCCGCACCTGGAACCTCGGCCGCACCGGGTTCGGGGTGTCGCCGACGCCGGTCACCGCCGCTGAGGCGTGCAACGTGGTCCACCCGTCGTTGCGCTGGCGCTGGAACCCGTACTCGGCGCGGTCGAGCTCGTCGTACCGGCTCACCGACACGTCCGGCGCGCCCGCGACCATCAGCCCGCTCATTCCGTCGGTCAGCAATGCCCAGCGCGTGTCGGTGTGGTTGCCATTGCTCTGCGGCCGGTCGTACGGCACGTATTCCTTCTCGACCGCCGACCGCCACACACCCATCGGCGTGCCGTCCTTGCGGTCGTTGTAGCTCTCGCCCGGCCCGCGCCCGTACCAGGAGAACTTCCCCAACCGCTCCGGCACCGCGAGCGCGATTCCCATCCGCGGCAGATAAGGCAACGACCGCATCCGCCCGGTCGGCACCACTTCCTGCCCGACGCGAATTGTTCCGGCCTCATCCACGTCGTAGGTCAGCGTCTGCTCGAACGCCGCATCGGTCACGTCCTCCGCGGCGGCCACCGACTTCACCGTGATCTTCGACCCGCTGACCGCGACCGAGGAAGCCTTGGTGCGCAGCCGGTCCAGACCGGCCGCGCGCCACTGCAACGACTCGTCGGTGCCCCAGGACGCGGTCTCGTTGCTCAACGGCGCCCGCCACACATCGAGCTCGGTGCCCTGCACCAGTTCCGTGCCCCGCACGCGCATCGAGGTCAGTGCACCGGACGCCTTCTGCACGACGTACCGGAAGCCGCGCCCGCTGATGATCACCTCGTCCGCGGTCTCCGAAAACGAAGCCGAGCCACCCGTCTCGACAACAGGAGCCTTGCCTCCCAACGAGAACTGGTCGTGCGCGTAAACCTTGCCGTCAACGAGCAGCTCGGCGTTGAGCCACCGTTCCGCGGCAGCACTCGAAGGCGGCACGGCAACCCGCACCGAACCACCGGGCTCCACCGACACCCGTGAAGAGCCGGTGAGCACGGTCCGCGAACCCTCGATCACCTTCCACCGCAGCTCACCCGCGATCGGCGCGAAGACCCGTTCACTCGCGGCCGCCAGCACACCGTCGGCGGACGAGAACCTGATCGGCTGATGCACCCACGCGAGCTGCGCGGTCTCCGGCTGCGGGTTCCGGTCCGCGTCCACCACCCCGTCCACACCCGCGACGCTCTCTCCGTGCGAGAGATAGGTGCCGCGCCGCTCCTCCCGGTCGAAGTCCAGCGCCAGCACCACGCGGGACCCGTCCGAGATCCGCACGTCGTCGATGATCCCGTGCGCCATCCGGCCTTCGTACTTCTCGCGCATGGTCTCCGCGTTGCGCCCGATGTTCACCGGATGGGCCGACCGCGGCACCGGCCCGGTCTGCGCGACGGACGCCACCTCGACGCCGTCGATCAGCAACGCCAGCCGCCCGCCCTCGTACTTGCCGGTGACCCGGTGGAACCTGTCGTAGAAGTCGGCGGGCACCGGCGCCCGCACCTTGCCGCCCGCGTAGAACTCCAGCGTCCGAGCATCAGCCATCCGCAACCCGTACTGGTTGCCCTTGGCCATGATCGTGAAGTCCGTGAACGGCAGCGAAGGCTTCACCCACGCGTCCAACGTCAACGGCCCCAGCAGATCCAGGCGAGGATCCCGGTACACCTCGACGAAGTCGTCCAGCCCGGAGAACTCCAGCGCCTTGCCCCGATGCCCATCCACAGTGGACGGCAACCCGGTGACGTGCGCCGTGATTCCGTTCCCGGACGAGTCCGGCGAGATCCGCAACGGCTGCCGGATGTTCTGCTCGGCCCAGTCCCAGACGAAGCCTCCCTGCGCCTGCGGGTTCGCCCGGATGATGTCCCAGAACTCGCGGAAGTTGCCGAGGCTGTTACCCATCGCGTGCGCGTACTCGCCCATGATCAGCGGCTTGGTCGTCTGGGCGACCTGCGTGGCGAACTTCTCCGGCGACGGGTAGCGCGGTCCCCAGACGTGCGCGAACGGCGCGTCACCGGAAGGCTTGTTCGGCTGGTGGTAGAGCGGCCGCGATGGTTCGTGCGCGCGAGCCCATTCCGCCATCCGGTAGTGCGCCGCCCCGAGTCCGGCCTCGTTCCCCGTGTCCCACATGAAGACGCTCGGGTGGTTCTTGTCCCGCTCGACCATCGCCACGAACCGGTCGAGGAACGCGTCACTCCACTCAGGACGGTCCGCCAGGCAGTCCTCTGGACAGTTCTCGTGCGCGTGCGTCTCGACGTCCATCTCGTCCGCGATCCACATCCCGCGCGAGTCCGCGAGCTCGTAGAAGTAAGGATCGCTCGGGTAGTGCGACGTCCGGACCGCGTTGATGTGCAGGCTCTTCATCAGCTCGACGTCGCGGCGCTGGTTCACCCGCGGCACGTGCCGTCCGTGGTCCGGATCGGTCTCGGACCTGTTCACTCCCTTGAACAGCACACGCCGGCCGTCGACCTTGAGCTGCCGTTCCGCGATGGTGATGTCCCGGAACCCGGTCGTCTCGCGCGTCACGAACCCGTTGTCGAGCTTGAGCACCAGCGTGTAGAGGTTCGGCGTCTCGTCGTTCCACCGCAACGGATCCCGCACGGGTAACACGAGCCGCGCCGAACCGGTGCTCTCGGCCACGAGCCGCCGGTCCTTGTCGTAGAGCCCGCCCCAGACCGTGCCGGGAGCCGTCAAGTCCAGATCAGCCGTGAGCACCGGGCCCTGCGTGGTGATCGAGACGTCCCGGATCCGCTTGTCCGGCGCGGAGTACATCCAGACCGACCGGAAGATCCCGCTGTAGCGCCACTGGTCGTAGTCCTCCAGGTACGACCCGGCGCCCCACCTGTGCACCTGCACCGCGAGCCGGTTGCGCCCGGCCACCAGCAGGTCGGTGACGTCGAACTCGGCCGGCGTGTACCCGCCCTGGTCGAAGCCCGCGTACTTCCCGTTGACCCACACGAAGTAGCCCGCGGTCACACCCTCGAACCTGAGGAACGTCCGCTGATCGCGCCACCCGTCGGGAACGTAGAACGACTTCACGTAAGCCGCGGTCGGGTTCACGTCGCGCGGCACGTGTGGCGGGTCATCCGGCCACATCTCCTCGACCGTGTTCCGGGACATCGGGTGGTCGAGCCCGTCGGTCTGCCAGGTATGAGGCACCGTCACAGTCCGCCACCGCGACACGTCGTAGCCGGGCTCGGCGAAACCGCGCGGCACCTCGGTCGGCAGGTCGAACATCCTGATCTGCCACGAGCCGTCGAGCGTTCGGGTGTACGGCGTGCTCTCTCTGCCGCGCAACGCTTCCTCGACGCTCGAGTACGGCCTGAGCTCCGCGTGATGCGGTTGCTGGCCCTCTCCCGTCATGCGCGGATCCTCCAGAAACCGGTACACATCCCGGTTTTCCGCCGGAGGAGCGACTACGACAGAAGCCAGCAACAACGCCACGATCGAACGCACCACGCACCCCAAGACACCTCGAAGTTGCGCAGAACATCCCAGAATCAAACGGCTTCGCTCAAGACTGACCGAAATTTCGCTCTTGTACAAAGCTGAGCGGTAATCGCTTATCTGACTGATCTATCGGACACGTCTTGTGGCCCGGCGATTACGCGCGGTATGGTCTAGACCTTCAACCGCCGCCGCGATGTACCTGCACGCAAGCAACATCAAGGCAAAGGAAGTCACATGAAGAATCGACCCAGGCTTGCTGCCGCGCTGGCAGGTGTTCTGGCTGCTCCGTTGGTCCTCGTGGCTCTCCCCACCGGCACGGCCTTCGCACACGGCTACGTGTCGTCGCCTGCCAGTCGCCGAAGTCGACCGCGACGTGCAGGCTCATGCACCTTCCCCTCTTCCGGGCACATGCTTACCCGATGTGACGGTGGCGGCG
>NZ_JBEXPJ010000258.1:0-8598 GCF_040611995.1 Lentzea sp. NPDC006480 | reverse complement strand
GCTGCTTCCAAGGCGTTGGCTCTGTTGGCGTCTGCAAGTACCGCCAACTCCTGATCAAATCGCCGCTGACCACACCCAACCGGCCGTCGCCGACGCCGTGTGGCGCGGCGCGGCCAGCCGGTTGGTAGCAGGAAGTGCTGGGTGATCTTGGGTTGGTGGTGAGCCTTTTCGTCCTGTCCGTGCGTGTGCCGGCCCGGCTTGCGTCATGGAGAGCCATGACCACCAGCCAGGCGTGAAGCGCGCCCTTGGAACCAACCGTTCAGCAGGCCACCGCGTGCAGGATCGTCTTGAGCTGGAACGGGGTCAGGCCCGGGTGCTTGCCCAGGATCAGCGCCGCGAGCCCCGAGACGTGCGCGGCCGCGAAGCTGTTCCCGGTGGCGGTGACCGTGCCGCCACCCGGCCACGCGACCTTGATCCCGATACCGGGCGCGCCGAACTCCACGGGCGGCGAAGGGTTGTAGCGCACCAGGAACGGGTCGTCGCCCGCGCACGCCGCCACCGACAGCACCGACGAGAACTCGGCCGGGTAGCTGATCGCCGGAGTGTTGTTCACGGCCGCGACGATCACGGTGTTCCCGAAGTACGCGTGGTCGGCCAGTTCGTGCAGCGCGGCGAAGTGCTCGCGGCGTTTGGTGCTGAGACTCAGGTTCACGACGTCGACACCCGCGTCCAGCGCCCAGCGCACACCGGCCAGCAGGGCGGCACCCGTTCCGCTGAGCGTCGCGCCCAGCACGCGCACGCTGTAGAGCTCACACGACGGGGCGATGCGACGGATGATGCCCGCGCACGCCGTGCCGTGGCCGAACAGGTCGTCGTGCGGTCCTTCGTCGAGCTGAACTCGGCCGTGCGCAACGGAAATCGCGACGCTGCCCGCCACGGGGCCGACGGCGGGGTGGGCGGAGATGCCGCTGTCGATCACGGCGACCTTCACGTCGTCGCCCGACGAGCCGCCCCACGCCCACTCGCGGGTGATCGGCAGCGTGACGTCACGGACGGCGGGCTTGTCGAACTGCCACGACCAGGCGGGCCTCATCCGGCGTAGTCCAGGAACGCTCGCAGCAGAGCCCGTTCGCGCGTGCCCAGTCTGCTCAGCTCGACCGCGAGTGCGGCTGCCTCGGTGTCGCCCGCGAGTGCGTCGAACGACCGCGCGAGCACCACCGCCAGCGCGGCCTGGCGGGCGAGCAGTGACAGGACGTCCAGTGCGGCGGAACCGGCCGGGTCGAGAAGTTCGAGCACACCTACGACTTCGTCGTCGGTGTCCAGCGGCACCGCCACGATGCCGTGCGGCACGTGACCGAGGGACTCCGCGAGGTCGCGGGCGAAGCGGGGGTCTGCCGAGACGTCGTCGAGCGCCACGGCCTGCCCGGAGCTCACCGCGTAGCCCGCGATGCCCCGCCCGACGGGCAGCCGCAGACCGATGATCGCCGCGGCTTTCGGGCCGGAGGCGGCGCGGAAGACCAGCTCGTCGCCGTCGAGCAGCGCGACCGATCCGGCGGAGGAACCCGTCAGGTGTTGCGCGGTCGCGATCACGGAGTCGAGCAGCAGGTCAAGCGACATGATCGACTCCCGTCAGCAGGAACGCCTCGACGGGCGCCGCTTTGCCTTTCACGACAACGGGTTCGAGCGGCACGACGGCCGCGTCCCCGATACCGGTGCGAGTGGTCGCGCTGATCACCACACCGCCGGCGGGGGCCGCGCCCTCCAGGCGTGCGGCGAGGTTCACGGTGTCGCCGATCGCGGTGAAGTGGCGCATGGACTCGCTGCCGATGTTGCCCACCAGCGCGGGGCCCGTGCTGACGCCGACGCGGAATCGGGGCCAGCCGTCCTCGGCCACGCCGGATGCGGCGGCCTGCAGCGCCAGCGCCGCACGGGCCGCGCGCAGGGCGTGATCCGGTTGGGGGACAGGCGCGTTGAACAGGGCGATGATCGCGTCGCCGACGAACTGCGTCACGGTTCCGCCGTGGCCGAGGATGTGCGGCACGACGGCACCGTAGTAGGTGTTCAGCATCGTGACCACCGCGGCGGGAGCGGAGCGTTCCGAGAAGGACGTGAAGCCCGCCAGGTCGGCGATGAGCACGGTGATCTCGGCCGTCGCGCCACCCAGCGCTGCCTGCGCCGGGTCGGCGATCAGCGCCTGCGCGACGTCCGGCGAGAGGTAGGACCGGAACAGGCCGTCCAGGTGCCGGTAGAGCCGCGTGTTCTCCAGCGCCGTCGAGACCTGGCCCGCGAGTGAGCGCAGCACCGGGTCCGCGGGGTCACCGCCCGCCACCTCGAGCACACCTGCCGAACGGTCCTTCACCATCAGCGGGAACGATGCCGCGGCACCGTCGAGCGTGCCCGCGACCGTCTCCAGCCGCCCGTTCCGCATGATCCGGATGCGCACCTGGCCGAACGGCGCGGTGAGGCGGCAGACCGTGTCGAGCAGCTGGTCCTCTGCGTGGCCGACCCGTGCGAGCAGACCGACCTCGACCAACGCCTCCAGCCGTCGCGCCTGGTCCCGTTCCCGCACGACGGCCGCGGCGCCCTGGTGGAGCACCTCGGTCTGGCGTTCGGTCAGGCCGAACTGCGCGGCCAGGCGTGCCGTCACGCGGCCGACGTCATTCGACGGTGTGTCCGTCATGGACTCGACGAGGGCTTCCAGCGCCTCGGTGTGTTCACGGCGGACCGCCGCGAGGGTCTGTTCGAGCGAGACGCTGTTGAAAAGCCCCGATCGTGTTCCTTCGCGCTGGTATTGCACATGCGCGCTGTAGGCGACGAAGCCGAACGCCAGCAGCATCAGCAGATGCCACTCCCACCAGGAGGCGGCCCAGTTGCGGGAGTACACCATCGCTACCAGTGCCTCGGCGAGCAGGACGTATGCCGTGATGACGCTGAGCAGGATCGCCGCGGGCCGGCGGCGATGCACGAGGAAATAGCGCAGGGCCGCGACCACGTACAGGGCGCACCCCGCGACGGCGACCGGGACATATGTCTCGGTCGACTGCGGCCGGAAACTGAGAAACGCACCGGCGACGAGTACGGCCACCAACGCGAAACGGGCGGCAATCTGCCATCGGACAATTCGTTCGGAACCAGCGGGACTGAACTCGACGGCCGACAGGACGGCGATCAGGCTCGCGACGAACAGCCCGATCGGCGCAGCCGTGGAGAAGCCTTCGTTCGGTCTGTGCATGAGCACGCCCGGCGTGAAGACCGCGTGCAGGCCGAGGAAGCCGGACGCCGCCACGAACGCCAGTGACACCAGGAACAGGCGGGCGTCGGACCGTGCGCGGGCCTGCTCGTTGATCCGTGCGGCAAGGCCCGTGCTGATCACCGCGGCGCCCGCCACCAGCCAGAAGTGCGTCCGATGATCTTCCCAGCGGAGATCGAGCGAAGGTCGCGCGACCAGTAGCCAGAGGCCCAGCAGCGGCAGCGCCAGGTGGAGCAGCCACGTGGCGGTGGGCAGGCGAGTGGTCACTGGTTCGCACTCCTGTTCTCAATTGAGACGAAGCCTAGAAGAAATATGCCCACTCGGCCGACCCAGGGCGCGAGATGAGACGTGACAGGGGGTGCGTTGCATATTTCCACCGTATGAAGGGGACACCGTGTCGGCGGATCACGGCTTGACCACTGCGCAGGTGATTGATTTCCGGCGAACGCATACACCGGTCGCGACCTGGATTCCGGGTGGGCGGGCCGCCGCGTTCGACTCGGAGGGCATAGCGGAGATCGCGAGCGAGGTGCGCGAGCCCGTGCACATCGTGACCGCGAAGACCGGCCAGGGTCACGGGGTCGGCGTCGCGCTCGGCGGCGAGGCGTTCGGCGGTGACGCCGGCTACCGGCTGCTCGGCACGCTGCCCCCGTTGTACCCGGAGTGGCTGGGCGACCGGTCGTTCTGCGAGGTGCACGGCGTGCGGTTCCCCTACATCGCGGGGGAGATGGCGAACGGCATCGCCACCACCGACATGGTCATCGCGATGGCCCGCGCCGGGATGCTCGGGTTCTTCGGCGCCGGTGGCCTTGCGCCGCAACGGGTCGCGGACGCGGTGGACCTGCTCGTCAGCGAGATCGGCGACCTGCCCAACTGGGGGGTGAACCTGATCCACTCGCCGAACGAGCTCGCGGTCGAGGAGAGCGTCGCCGAGCTGCTCGTGCGGCGCGGCGTGCCGATCGTGTCCGCCTCGGCGTTCATGGGCCTCACGCCCGCGGTCGTGCGGTGTGCCGTGGCGGGACTGCGGATCGACGCGAGCGGCCAGGTCGTGCGCAGGACAAGGGTGTTCGCGAAGGTGTCACGCCCCGAAGTCGCGGCGCAGTTCATGTCGCCCGCGCCCGAGGACATCCTGGAGTTGCTCCTGGAACGCGGTCACATCACGATGGACGAGGCGGGTCTGGCCACGCGGATCCCGGTCGCCGAGGACATCACCGTCGAGTCGGACAGCGGCGGCCACACCGACAACCGGCCGCTCGTGTCACTGCTCCCGGCGATCATCGGTCAGCGCGACGAGATCGTGCGGCGGCAGCGCTACTCGCGGCCGATCCGGGTCGGCGCGGCTGGAGGCCTCGGCACGCCGGAAGGTGTCGCCGCCGCGTTCGCACTCGGCGCGGCGTACGTCGTCACCGGGTCGGTGAACCAGGCGTGCGTCGAGGCCGGGATCTCCGACGAGGCGAAGAAGATGCTCGCCGACGCCGACATCGCGGACGTGATCATGGCGCCCGCCGCCGACATGTTCGAACAGGGTGTGAAGCTGCAGGTCCTGCGGCGCGGCACGATGTTCGCGCCCCGCGCGGCCCAGCTGTACGAGGTGTACCGGACCTGTCCCGGTCTGGACGACATCCCCGCCGCGGTGCGGGCACGGCTGGAACGCGACGTGCTGCGGGCGCCCCTCTCCGAGATCTGGGCCGGCACGGCCGCGTTCTGGCGTGACCGCGACCCGGCCGAGCTCGCCAGGGCGGAAGAGGATCCCAAGCACCGCATGGCATTGGTGTTCCGCTGGTATCTCGGCAAGGCGTCGCGCTGGGCGATCGACGGCGACTCGTCGCGCCGGGTCGACTTCCAGATCTGGTGCGGCCCCGCGATGGGCGCGTTCAACCGCTGGACCGCCGGGTCGTTCCTGGCGGCGCCCTCCGAACGCACCGTCGTCCAGGTGGCGCTCAACCTGCTGGAGGGCGCCGCGGTGATCACCCGCGCCCACCAGCTCCGCACGTACGGCGTGCCGGTTCCCGCTGAGGCCTTCTCCTTCGTCCCGCGCAAGCTGAACTGAGGTGTCGATCATGTCCGATCGCATTCCCGTCGCCGTCGTCGGTGTGAGCGCCCTGCTGCCCGGCTCGCCTGACGCCGACGGGTTCTGGCGTTCCGTGCTCAGGGGTGACGACCAGGTCAAGGACGTGCCCGCGTCGCATTGGCTGATCGACGACTACTACGACGCCGATCCGTCCACACCGGACAAGACCTACGGCAAACGCGGGGCGTTCCTCGACCCGGTCGACTTCGACCCGCTGGCGTACGGAATCCCGCCGAACCAGCTGGCGGCGACGGACACCACCCAGCTGCTGAGCCTGATCGTCGCCGACCAGGTGCTGCGTGACGCGTCCCGTGGCGACATGTCCTCCGTGGACCGCGACCGGGTCTCGGTGATCCTCGGCACCGCGCCGCTGGAGCTGCTGGCCACGATGGCGTCGCGGCTGCAACGTCCTGTCTGGCTCAAGGCATTGCGCGACCACGGTGTCCCCGACGCCGAGTCCGTGTGCGACAGCATCGCCTCGCACTACGTGCCGTGGCAGGAGGCGTCCTTCCCGGGCCTGTTGTCGAACGTCGTCGCGGGCCGGATCGCCAACAAGTTCGACCTGCACGGGACGAACTGCACCACCGACGCCGCGTGCGCCTCCTCGCTGGCAGCGGTGCAGGCGGGCGTGAACGAACTGATGCTCGGTCAGTCGGACATGGTGATCACCGGTGGCGTCGACACGCTGAACGACATCACGATGTACATGTGCTTCAGCAAGACCCCGGCGCTGTCGCCGTCCGGTGACTGCAAGCCGTTCTCCGCCGAGGCCGACGGCACGATCCTCGGTGAGGGTCTGGTGATGTTCGCGTTGAAGCGGCTCGCCGACGCCGAACGCGACGGCGACCACGTCTACGCCGTGCTGAAGGGTGTCGGCACCGCTTCGGACGGGCGTTCCACCGCGATCTACGCCCCGCTGCCGGACGGACAGGCACGAGCGCTTCGCCGCGCGTACTCGTCGGCGGGTTACGGGCCGGACACCGTCGAGCTCGTGGAGGCACACGGAACGGGCACGACGGCCGGTGACCTGGCGGAGTTCACCGCGCTGCGCACCGTGTTCAGCGAGAGCGGGCGCGCCGACTCGCAGTGGTGCGCCCTGGGTTCGGTGAAGTCGCAGATCGGGCACACGAAGTCCGCCGCGGGTGCGGCGGGCATGCTGAAAGCGGTGCTGGCGCTGCACCACAAGGTGCTACCGCCGACGATCAAGGTCGACGCGCCGTCACCCAAGCTGGACCTGGAGTCGTCGCCGCTGTACCTGAACACCGCGGCCCGTCCGTGGATCCGCTCGTCGGACCACCCGCGTCGCGCGTCCGTGTCGAGCTTCGGTTTCGGCGGCAGCAACTTCCACCTGACACTGGAGGAGTACGTGCCGTCGGGCAACGGCCGTTCGCCGTGGCGGGTCTCTGCCGCGCCGGCCGCACTGGTGCTGCTCTCCGCCGCCACGCCGGAGGAGCTCGTGGCGCGCATCGGCCAGGTGGACCTTTCTGCTTCGCTCGCCGACGTGGCGCGTACGTCGCAGTGTTCTTTTGTCTCAACAGATTCCGTGCGACTGTCCGTCGTCGCGTCGTCGTCGGAGGAACTGGCCGAGAAGCTGTCGTTCGCCGTGTCGGCGATCGGCGTGCGGCCCTCGTCGTCGTTCGACACGCCGACCGGTGTGACCTATGCGGCCGGTGACGTGGAGACGGGCCAGGTGGGCTTCCTGTTCGCCGGTCAGGGCAGCCAGTACGTCGGCATGGGCGCGGACCTCGCCATGGAGTTCCCCGCCGCGCGCGCCGCCTGGGACCGGTCCGCCTCGATCGACCCGGTGCACCGTCTGGTGTTCCCGGTGCCCGTGTTCACCGACGAGGCACGCGCCGAGCAGCAGATCGCGTTGACCGCGACCGAGTGCGCCCAGCCGGCGCTGGCCGTCGCGTCACTGGCGCAGCTGGCACTGCTCGACGCGCTGAAGGTGTCGCCGGACGCCGTGGCCGGTCACAGCTTCGGTGAGCTGGTGGCATTGCACACCGCCGGTGCGATGTCGGCGGAGACGCTGGTGCGCCTGGCACGTGCCCGCGGCGAGGCGATGCGCGACGCCGCCTCGGTCGGCGGCACGATGGTCGCGGTGAGCGCGCCGGCCGACCTGGTCGAGTCGATCGTGTCCGGTGTGGACGGTGCGTGGGTCGCGAACTACAACGCCCCCGACCAGGTCGTCGTGTCCGGCTCTGCCAGTGGCATCGCCGAGGCCACGGCGCTGCTGGACCGCGCAGGAGTGACGTGGCGCAGGCTGGAGACCGCCACGGCGTTCCACTCGCCGCTGGTGGCTACCGCGAGCGAGCCGCTGCGGGCGTTCCTCGACGGCGTGGACGTCGAGCAGCCGCGCATCCCGGTGTACGGCAACACCGACGCCGCCGTGTACCCGCTGGAACCCGCGTCGATCCGTTCGCGGATCGCCGGTCACCTGGCCGCGCCGGTGCGTTTCGTCGAGGAGATCGAGGCGATGTACGCGGCGGGCGTCCGCACGTTCGTCGAGGTCGGTGCCGGCTCCGTGCTGACCGGCCTGGTGGGCCGCATCCTCGGCACGCGGCCGCACGTGGCCGTGTCGCTGGACCGCAAGGGCAAGCACGGCGTCACGGCGTTGTTCGAGGCACTGGGCACGCTGGCCGTGAACGGCGTCGCCGCCGATTTCGACGCACTGTGGGCGCACGTCGCGCCGCCGGTGGAGAAGGCCGAGCCGTCGAAGCCGCGCATGGTGAAGAAGCTGAGCGGCGCGAACTACGGCAAGCCCTACCCGCCGGTCGGCGCGGTGCAGCCTGCTCCTGCTCCTGCTCCTGCTGCGGTGGCTGCTGCTCCTGTGGTCGCTCCTGCTCCTGTGGTCGCTCCGGTGTCCGATGTGGAGCGTCTCGTGCTGGACGTGGTGGCGGACAAGACCGGCTACCCGGCGGACATGCTGGCGCCGCACATGGACCTGGAGGCTGATCTGGGGATCGATTCGATCAAGCGCGTGGAGATCCTGGCGACGGTTCGTCGTGCTGTGTCGGGACTGCCGACGTTGGAGCCCACGGAGCTGGGCAAGCTCCGCACCCTCGGCGAGGTCATCGACCGCCTCAACGGCGGCGCACCCGGTCCCGTTGCTCCGGCTCCGGTCGCCGAGCCGGTCGCTGTCGTGCCTGGTCTGGAACAGCTCGTGCTGGACGTGGTGGCGGAGAAGACCGGTTATCCGGCGGAGATGTTGTCGGGCGGGATGGATCTCGAGGCCGATCTGGGGATTGACTCGATCAAGCGGGTCGAGATTTTGTCGGCGGTGCGGCGGAGTGTTCCTGGTCTGCCTGAGGTCGACCCTGTCGAGCTGGGCAAGCTC